>JACWMK010000050.1 GCA_015661405.1 Methanobacterium sp. | reverse complement strand
CGAAAAGAAAAAAAATTAAGAAAAAATGTCAAAAAAATATTAGAAACATAAAAAATTAATAAAAATAATAAAGTTAAAAGAAAATCTCTATAGTAATAAATTTAATTTTCTAATTTATTAAATTTTATAAGGACTTAAGAACTTTAATTAGTTAAATTTAATTAAATGATTTAATCATTGCATTAAGACTATTTATACTTTTATTCAAAAAGTTTTTAAAAGTAATAGTCAAAAAAACTGAAGGTATAATAATAGGGTAAGCAAGATTCAATTTATTCCATAAATCAACCTTTACACAAAAAATAATCGAAATCACACACGTTTTATGGAAAATATTTTTAAGGGATTTATATGACATTTCATCAGCATATTCATTTAAAAAATAAATACATAGCAATAAAGAATCAAGATACCAATTTTCTATATCTCCAGAAGAAGTATTATAGGAATGTTTACGATATTTCACTAAAGGTTCTTTCATATAATAATAATCATATTTAAATCCAATATCAATGTAAAATTGAGTATCGTTTAAATATTTCAAACTTTCATTAAATCTAATCCCATTTAGATTAGTCCTTTTAAACATAATACTAGAACCACAAAGCCATGCACTGGACAGATATTCAAAAACAGGACCATTTAAATTCGAATTTTTATAGATTTCGCTACTCGTTTTACCAGTTGGAAATGATTCACTATCAATAATTTCGGCATTACACCATACTATCAAATTTTCATTTCTCTCCAGTATCTCCAATTGTTTTAATAATTTATCTTCAGTCCACATATCATCTGATGCTATGAATGCTATATATTTTCCACAAGAATTTTCAATACCATCATTAATTGTCCTAGCGATTCCATTATTACTCTCATGAAATACTGATTTAATTCTTTCATCCTGTTCATTAAGCTCTGATATAATTTTTCTGGATTCATCCTTTGATGCATCATCTACAATAATCAACTCAAAATCTGTGAAAGATTGAGATAATACACTTTCAATAGCTTCACGAATAAATCCTTCATGATTATAAGAAGTCATCATGACACTAACTAATGGCATTTAAATCATCTCCCATTATAATTAATTTCATCAGAATTTCATTAAAAAGAGCATCAGAACATGAATAGATCCTATTATAATAAAAAAAAATCTTTAATTTATGAACTTCATCTCTTAATATATAAAATCCTGATTGCAAAATTTTTTGTAACAAGGCTCCCATGTGGGATGAGTATTCATTTTGTAAATTATACCGAATCATCGTAAAACCAAATTTTTTATTATTTTTAATACTAAATCTAAATCATAAATTCAACTCATAAGCGTCATGAACAACTGCTCTAGCTCCAAATCTCTCTTTAAATGAAATTAAGCCTTCATTTAAATAATTACCATTATCTTCTGTAGATATTCCTAAATCAAAATATTTTTTGTCTCTATAATATTCATTAATTAGTTTTTCTAATATTAAATCCGGTGCTCTTAATTCTAAGCCCAGATCAGTAGCTCCTTGATATTGGGCGTGAGCTACATTCTTACTTTCATAAATTATAACCCCATCAATCATTTCTCCATCTCTTTCAGCTGCAAATAGTTTTATATTATCCGTAAATTTATTTCCTAAGTATTCCATTTCTTTACCAGTATGGGTTGGATTAACTCCATGAGTTTTTGACAACTGTTTTTTTTTTAAATTCATAAAAGTATCAAAATCGTAACTTCTTTTGATTATCAAACCGTTTTTCTTAGCTATTTTTGTGTTCCGCTTTCGATTTCTATTAAACGGTATTTTATCAGCAATTATAATGGTTGATGAAACTTCTCTTTTAATTAATCCAGCATTATTTATATATAGAGCATATAAATCCTCTTCAGATGGATATCTATGGTAAATATGGGGTATAGGCTTGTATAACAATTTATTTATACCTTTTGGCTTAAGATATTCCTTTAAAGAATCGAATATCTGTAACATTATAGACATTTTCATTTTTTTGTTGGTGATGATTCCTCCAAAGGTTAAGCCATTATGACTAGCTAAATCATTAATGTTAATGTTAGCTGGCATTAAACCAATTGGTTTATTTTTCCAATAAAATATCAATGAATAATCTTCGAATCTATCTGAATGATACTCCATATAATCTCTTAAAAACAAAAATAACCCGTTCTTAGACTGTAATACAAAGTTATCCCATAATTCTTTGTCTTCTTCTGGTATGAATTTTTTTATTTCCATCATTATTATTCACTAACTAAATCATTTGTTTTGGATTAAATCTTTTTATAAAAAAATTAAATTTTTTAAATGAAATTTTAAATTTAAAAAACTCCTAAACTGTTTTCTTCAATAGTTTTAGCAGGATTTCCCGCGTAAACTTTTCCTTTTTCAGTACTATTCACCACCACTGCACCCGCACCTATAATATTATAGTCTGATATTTTAATGTGATCAATAATTGTACTATTTAGACCTATAAAACAGTTTTTTCCTAATTCTGAATGACAAGCCACTGTAGCATGGGAAGCGATGAAACAATTATCTTTTACTTCAGTATGATCTCCGATATAGCAACCACTCCATATTATAATATTATTTCCAATTTTAACAGAATATTGAATATTATTATTTTCAAAAATAAAACAATTCTCTCCTATTTTAATATCGTGAGAAATAAAGGCATTTGAACTAATATAAGTTGCTAATTTATAACCTTTTAGTTTAGAATCCTTGCAGAGCTGTTCCCGTAATTGATTTAATTCAGTGTAGGTTACGGCCACATAAATATAATGTGAATGTGGTGGATAAAAGTTTTCTAATTCTTCAAATGAAACAACTGGTAATTCCAAGAACTTATCATTTTTGATATATTCTCTGTCTACACTGAAAGCTACCACTTGATATGGTGAGTCTTTTGTGAAGTGTTCATATGCAATCTCTGCAAATTCACCAATACCTACTATAATCAAATATTTAGTCATATTAATCCCATATTTTATATTATTCTATAGCCAAAGTATTTTGATTTTCATTAAGTTGTCTAAAAATACTTTTTTTTCTTATGTAATCATCTTCGCAAAAGAATTCAGAAGCTAAAACTAAGCATACCGATCCTGAAGAAAAATTGTCCAGTACACGCCAAATCATTTTAGGTATGTAAAGACCATAATAAGATCTATTCAAATGATAACTCTCCTTATTATAGCCATCATCTAATATAAATCAAAACTTCCATTAGCAGCTATAATAAACTGTTCTAAAGATTTATGTGCATGACCTCCTCTACTTTCCCCACCTGGAACATCGTAAAGATAATACACTCTTTTAATCGGGAATGGTACATGTTCATTCTCCTCAATGAATGTCAGATTTCCCTTTACATTATTGACTTTAGGAAGGTCGATAAGTTTACATTTCGATATTTGCGCTGCTTTATTCATTCTTAAAACCTTTATTCAAATTATAAATTAATTGTTTAATTCTAGTATTTTATTTCACAAAAAGGTAGTACTTTAACATAGATTCACTTTATCACATAAAATGTTAGATGAAAATCGATCATTATATAATTTAGTATGACTAAAAATTATGATTGACATGAGTAAAATGAGTAAATAATATTTAAATACTCATTACATCATAACAAAAATATTAAAAAAAATTTTAAATTATTGGGGGGGCGTGCTATTATTAAAACATTATCTAAAAATAAAATGAATAGAGTAACAATATCTATTCCCAAAAATATAGATCTAGATTTTCGCCAGAAAGCTGCTTTAAAATTCTCATTCAGAAGAGGTTGGTACGGTAAAGCAATATTAGAAGCCATTGAACTATGGATTAATCAACAAACTAGAAAATTTGAGAATATTCCTATAGAAACTCGTAATTATCTCTGGAATAAGTTCAAAGAGAACATTAATTTTGATTCAGATGATCCACAGTTAATGTTAGAAAGCATTGTAGATCATTTCAAGAACTTAAAGTATGCTGAAAATATAAGATATGAAATGAATAATAATAAAATCATAATAAAAAAAGAAAATCCATTTGATTCATATATTCCATATTTAATAACCCGTGAAAATGATTCAATTTTCTTAAACTGCCCAATAAAAGCAATTACTGGTGCAGCACTTAAAGAATTAACCGGAGAAGAATACGATATTACATCCAGTGAAAATTCATTAATATACGCTTACAATAAATCTAAAATTCTAGATAAAGAACTTCAACATGAAAACATGTCCGAAGTTCATTTGTCTCAATCTTTATAAAACCACTAATCTGTTCTAATAATTCATAAGTTAATTTTAAAGGTGTATTATTCTCATATTCAGCCAAAATAACCATTTTAGGTCCATTATCAATTATCTGGATGGTTATTTTACCTTTATGAGAATTAAATTTAATATAAAGTCTAATTTTCTCTTGTTCCACTGAACTTAATCGATAAGCTATTATATCATTTACAACAAGGCCACAGAGCATTAAAATATCTAAAGTCATAGGAGCTGAGCCTTCAAACTCTAATTCATTGAATTTATTATTTATATGATAAAATTTTGAGTATAAAATTTCTAAATAATCTCTGAAATCTACATATTCTACATTTTCATAACTTGATAGTTTTTCATGGATATATTGAATAATAATCTTATTCATTTTATTTTGGGTTTCATTTTTAGTTCTGTCTATTTCTTCATCAATTTGTAAAAGATTAATTGTTGTATATAATATTGTTAAAAGTCTATTATTAAACTCTTGAGAAATTACTCGTTTTCCCTTAATTAATTTTATTAAATCTTTTTCTGTTTTCTTATATTTCGTTATATCTAAAATTGATGTGAATGAAGCCAAGATATCCCCTGATTTACTATAAACAGGTGAAGAATTAACTAAAACTACTTTTTCTTCATGATTTTTTGTATTTTTGGTAATAAGTTCCAAATCTTTAATGTTTTCCCCATTAAAAGATCTTATCGGAGGAAAATATTCATACGCTAATTTCTCACCATTGGCTTTATATAAGTTAAGACTGTGAATATCCTCTATTTTCACCTTATTTAACCTCTTCCCGGACTTATCTAATTTAATATTCTTGAAGATTTTCAATAATTCCTTGTTAACAAAAAGTTTACATAAATCAAATCTATTCAAAATAATAACTCCACATGGAACTGCATTTAGTAAAATTTCCAGTAGTTGTTGTTCTAATAGGATGTTATTATCAAATTTAATTTCGTTTATATTATTAATCATGTTTTAATAACAACTCTGAATTTTTTTTTTAAATGTACAAATTGTAAATTAATGTCAATTTATAGAAATTCTGAATTTTCAATATAATAACTCATTATTAATATTTACATCAATTCAGAACTATTCAGTCCATTCTTCCTTTATCTATCCTCTATTTAACAGTTTACTCTTTTTATATTAAGCATATAATCATCAATCTGCTTTAACATTTTAAACATCTGAGTTGACTTAAGAAATAAATTTAAATCAAATTATAAATTTAGAAATTTATTATCAGAACCTGTATTTAAATTACTAATTTTATCAATATAACAAAAATATATTTAAAGAAAAATCATAATTAGAAATATAATCAAATAAAATTTATTAAATATTTTTTTTTATTCTCCAACGGGTAGTGATTCATCCGTCATGTATCTATTTGCATACCATAGGAAGCAATCTAGACATAGTATTTTACCTTCCCAATTATACTGCTTTGGATAGCAATAATCACCACATACATCACAATCGTTCATTGTTTTACACCCCTGACATTAAAGTCCCAATATAGTCTTATAAAGCCGTTTTCTTATAATGTATAAATTATCTGGCACTTGAAAATTTATTATTTCAAAATTCTATTTTCAAATTCCATTTATACATCAATCAGAAAGAACTTATGTACGATTCCTTTTTTTATCGATCCTTTCTTTAACGCTTTACTTTTTTCATATTAAGCATAGAATCATCTATTCGCTTTAACATTTTAACATCAGCAGATCTTTAACACATTTAATAGGGTTAGTAAAGTTAATGATGATTGGGAATATTTTAGCCAAATTTTGCTCAGATAATCTCCTATTTAAGCAAAGAAGGAAGATTGTGATTAAAAAACTTTAGATACCTGCCCAAATACTCATTAACTTTACAACCTATTTAATAGAAAGTTTGAAAGTATTATTAATTGATGCTGATACAGTAATTCATTTTTTTTTATATCTATAAGTCAAAAATCCATTAATTAAATTTTTATTAATAAAAAAAGTGTTTAAAAATCTTTAATTTGGACTTTTGAATATAGATTTATATCTTTTACTAAAAAAAAGTAATATTATTTATGTATAATGAATTTATATAAATATTTTTTAAAAAAAATTCTTAAAAAAAACGTTTATTTTAAATTTAATTATGATTAAAGAAGATTTTATAATATAATTTATTGAATAAAAAAAAATTAGATGTTTAAATAAGTAAATATTGATTTTGAGCTAGATTAATAAATAATATCAATTATCTATAATTTATTATAGTATGATTTAAGAAAATCGGAAATTCACATTGATGCTTATAAGTATGTGAATATTTGCACTAATGTGATTCTTGTATATGCGCTTAAAATTCACATTAACATTTAGTTTGTGTGATAATATTCACATTAAAGCAGTGTTATGAGTTTAGTATTGAAACTTATCCCTATTTGAATATACTTTTCTGCGGGGATAATGTGGATATAGGAAAAACTGATGAAATCACTTCATTTCAAGATTTAAATCATTTAAAAGATCTGGAAAGATATAGGCAAACAAACAGGAATAGTTTGAATGTAAATCGAGTTTTTAAAGAAGATTATAATTACTCCATGAAACATGTCACTTTTCTATTGCCAGCTTATAATGAAGAAAGATCAATAGGAGCAATGCTTGAGCAGGTAAGTGAATACCCAGAATCCAAAGTTATAGTAGTAGATAATAACTCAGATGATAAAACTGCCGAGATTGCGAAAAAAAGAGGTGCCATTGTCCTTCAAGAATATAAACAAGGAAAAGCCCATGCAATAAAAAAAGGTTTTGAACATATCAAATCCAATTTCGTTGTAATGTTAGATGCAGATAATACATATGATCCTCAGGATGCTAAGAAACTTTTAAAGCCATTAATGGAAGATAAAGCGGATGTAGTTTTAGGTTCAAGGATCTTAGGGAAACGAGAAAAAGGTTCAATCAGTCTTTTTAACTTATTTGGTAATTATTTATTAAGCTTTTTTGCTAGTTTACTTTTCTCGAATGTATCTGATGTATGCACGGGTTATTGGGCATTCAAAAAGAATGTAATTGAACAATTTTTAAATGAAGGGATAAATTCAGACGGCTTTGATTTGGAGGTGGAGATGTTTTCCAAGATTTCCAAAAATAAGTTCAGAGTTAAAGAAATCCCTATTTTATATAAAAAGCGTTCAGATTCTCCAAAATTGAATTCCGTGAATGATGGCTCTAAAATATTAAAGAAAATGTTAATCTACTGGCTAACCGGTTTAAAAAAAAAGGAGATATAGTAAATTGAAAATAGCTATTTTAGGCTGCAGGGGAATACCAGCCAAGTATGGTGGTTTTGAAACCTTTGCTCAAGGATTAACGGAAAATTTAGTTCAAAAAGGATATGAAGTTACTGTAAGTTGTGAATACGAATCATCAGACTCACGGGAAAATTTTTATAAATGTGCAAAATTGGAATATTTCCCTATTAAACCGCCGAAAAATTATTTTTTAAGAAAATTTTATGAAAATCTATCCGATATTTACTTCCTGATAAAATTAAGCAGGAAACATAACCTAATTTACTTCTTAGGTATTGAAGTGGGTATGTTCCTTTTCATTCCCAAAATTCTTAACAGAAAATCGAAACTTCTTGTAAACGTTGACGGGGTAATGTGGAAAAGGAGTAAATTCAATCGAATTGAAAAATGGCTTCTTAAAATAAACCATGATTTAGCAATTAAATTCGCTGATATAGTTATCATCGACTCTGAAGAGATGAAAAACTATGTGCATGATAAATACAGGGATAAAACCGTCTATATTTCCTATGGGATAAACAATCCTGACAGGATACTATGGAATAACGTTTTTACCCAGCATCTTAAAAAACTTACTTCTACTGAAATAACTCCTGGAAATTATTATTTAGTTGTGGCTCGCTTAGAGCCTGAAAATAATATTAATACCATAGTTGAGGCATTTATCCAAGCTAAACTAGGTATTCCTCTTTTGATTGTGGGTGATTTCACCTGTGAACAATATAAAGAGGAGATTAACTCTATTGTTAGGAATTATCATGATTCCTATGTATTTTTCTTAGGGTCCATTTATGATCAGGAATTATTGAATATGCTTAGACAGAATTGTACTGCTTATATTCACGGTCATTCAGTTGGTGGAACTAACCCTTCCCTTTTAGAGGCTAATATTTCCCGTAACATAATAATAGCCCATGATAACAAGTTCAACCGTGAAGTCTGTGGAAAATCAGCTGTGTATTTTAAAAATATCAACGAACTTACAAGAAATCTTAATTTAGTCTACAGGTATCCTGAAAATTATCATAATCTTAAAGAAGAAGTTCATTGTCGGGTTGTAAATGATTATTCCTGGGAAAAGATTACTAAAAGTTATGTTTCTCTTCTAAATCAACTTCAAAATGAAGGAGATGAAGAATTCGTTAAAAATTATAAGAAAAGAAAACATGTTTTTCAGGAGTTCTCTACGAATTACACTATTAATAAAAATTCCACTTATAAACGGGATAATTGGGGTAAGGAGTAATATCAAATGGAAAGAAGGAAAAATAGAATCTTAATGGTAATATCTTACCCCGACACTCGATTGAAAAAAGAATTGGAGTGCTTTAAAAAAAATGGATATAATGTAAGTCTTATTATATGGGAGAGGAGTTGGCCATTCCCCATTAATAATGATGTTGAAGTTAAACGTTTTAAATTGAATGTTCCAGTTGGTAATATTAAAACTTTGTTTTATTTTCCTTTTTGGTGGGGATTTCTCTTATTCTGGTTATTTAAGATGAATTGGGATGTTTTACATTCTGTAAATTTTGATACATTTTTCTTTTCAATTATAGTAGCTAAATTAAAAGGAAAACTTGTAGTGTATGATATTTTTGATTTTTATGGTGATATGATGGATGGATTTTTAAGACCATTCATTTCGAACTTAGATAATTTTATAATGAAATTTGCTGATGTTATTATAATCGCTGATGATTCTAGAGTTACTCAAATCAATAATAATCTTGAAAATGATATTATAACTGTAAATAACACTCCAGAAGAGAGTTTATTCAAGATCAAAAATAAAATTACTGATGATATAAGAGAATTTAAAATATTTTTAGGCGGTAAAATTAATGAAGAAAGAGGTACAGATCTGATTATTTCCGCAATAAAAGATATGAATGATGTTCAGTTAATCATTAAAGGATTTTGTAGTGAAGATAAGTATAAAAATAAATTATTATCTATGATTTATAATATGAAAAATGTGGATATGGATTTAAATGGAGTTCCATACAATGAAATAACTAAAAATATGCTTAAAGCTGATTTAACTATAGCATTATATGATCCAAGTATTCCTAATAACAAATATGCAAGCCCAAACAAGCTTTTTGAATCTATGGCTTCAGGAATACCGATAATAGTTAATGATGATACTCCCATGGCAAATATTGTAAAGGAGGAGAATTGTGGTTTAATAGTGCCTTTTGAAAATAATAACGCTTTAAAACAAGCTATTTTAAGTATAAAGAATAATCAGGCATTACAAAAGAAGTTAGGTAATAATGGTAGGAATGCTTATAAAAAGAAATATAATTGGACTATAATGGAAAAACGATTGATGGGTATTTATGATCAATTTGCGGAGTTGAAAACTTAAATGCACATCAATAACCCATTATTTATGAAGGATTGGAATATTAAAAATTTAATTTTACTTATTATAACTATTCAAATAATTTACTTTTCACTAATTATCTTAGATAATATGGGTTTACGCATTCCCATTCTCCCAGAAGTAATAGGATTTTTTATAGTTTTATTCATCCCTGGCACTCTATTACTCCGTCTTTTAAACTTAGATATTAAAAGTAATGGAGAAATTTTATTATATACTGTTGGATTGAGTGTATTCCTTCTTATGTTAATAGGATTTTTGATGAACACTTTCTATCCATTAATGGGATTTTACAAACCATTATCTTCTGAATCAATAATTATAACAATTACATTTTTCATCATATGTTCCAGTATAATATGTTACATGGTAGATAAATTCAAAAACCAACAGCAGATTCTGAATAATAAATCCATAGCAAAAAACAAGCATTCTTTAAACCAATTAAATTTAAATAATTTACAATCATCAGCTCCTGAGCTAATTTTAATTCTAATACCGCTATTAAGTATTTTAGGGGCTTATATGATGAATGTTTACCAGTCAAATATTCTAACTATGTTTATGATTCTATTAATCGGCATAGTTGCTTTTACGATCGGTACAGGAAGGTTTTTTTCCACAAGATTATATCCATTAGTAATATTTAGTATTTCAATTGCCATTCTATTACACATGTCTTTAATTTCTAATTATATATGGGGTTGGGATATAAATTCAGAGTATTTCCTAGCTAATCAAGTATCATTGAACTCTTTTTGGAATGTGAGTCTATCATCCAATTACAATTCCATGTTAAGTGTAGTAATCCTTGCACCAATTCTCACAAGTTATATTAAATTGAATTTAGTATGGATTTTAAAAATTGTTTATCCAATTATGTTCTCAATGGTGCCTCTAGGGTTATATTATGTTTATTCTAAACAAACCTGTCCTAAGATAGCTTTTTATGCAACATTCTTTTTTATGATACTTTTCACTTTTTATACTGAAATGTTAAGTCTAGCAAGGCAGCAAATTGCGGAATTATTTTTAGTATTATTATTAATGGTACTCATTAGTGATAATTTAACTAAAACCAAAAAATCTTTTCTATTGGTTATATTTGGTTTATCCATCGTTATATCTCATTACGGTTTAACTTACATAATGATGATTATCATGCTTCTAAGTGGCGTAATTCTTTATCTTATGGATAAAAATTTCTTTAATTCGTCCATCAATTATTTAACTAAAATATTTAAAGTAAATACTATAATCAGTATTACAAATTATGTTTCTGGATATAATTCTATAATTAATCGGGTTAATATTCCAGAGGAACCTTTAGAATCTTTAATTGTAGAAAAAATAAAAAAATATCATCCAATTAAGCATGAAAGATTTGTCATTAATCCCTTCTTTATATCCTTATTTATCCTTTTTATTCTGGTGTGGTACTTTTACACTTCAAACTCTTCAATCCTTCAAAGTATTATGGGTATTGGTCAAAGTATAATTGTTAACCTTTACAGTATCATGGATCCGAACACTAGTCAAGGATTAAGTTTAGTAATTCAAGGACAAAACTCGCTTCTAAATAATATACATAAATATCTGTACTTAATTAGCCAGTTTTTCATCTCCATTGGAATTCTCACTCTTCTTTTAGGGAAAGATGGAATGAAATTTAAGGATGAATATAAAGCTCTTAGCATAGCTACTTTCATTATATTATTAGTTGGATTATTTTTACCCTTTTTCTCAAGTCAAATGAATACTAGTAGATTATATCATATAGCTCTAATTATTATAGCTCCATTCTGTATTGTTGGGCTTTTAAAAAGCATTCATAAGTTTAAAAATTTAATTAGAATTAATTTAGGTAAAAATCATTACTTCTACCTTATTTCCATTTTTTTAGTTATATTCCTATTTTTTGATTCTGGTTTAATCTCTGAGGTAATTATTCCAAGTCAAGACACTTCTATTGCTCTTAATCCATCTTATGATTTCCCTAAATTTGATCAAGAAGAAGTTACAGCCGGTAATTGGCTTGTTAATGATTATAATGATAATTATACAGTTTATGCTGATCAGTATAGAGCTAGTGTCCTAGCCAGTATGATACCATCAGTAGTGCAGATTCCATATTCTTACAATAATTTGATCTGCATTCATTGCCTTAATAATAAAAAATCTTACGTATTCATGGGAACCTGGAATGTAGAGAAAAATCAGATTTTAGTTGAACAGATGATCGGAGCCAACGTTGTAACGAGTGAACTATACGTATCCACCCAGCAAATTCTCCAAAATAGATCAAAAATTTATGATAATGGCGGAGCCGCCATTTACACATGAACTTGAATAAAAAATGATGATAAGTTAAAGAAAAGGTTTTTATTATGGATATAGGAATTGTAAGTAGTTTTATAGATGACTTCAGTGGAGGAATAGGTGTTTACACACACCAACTTCTAAAAAATCTTAATCTGATAGATAAGGAGAATGAATATTATCCTATCCATTATTTAGAAAAAAATATAGATGTTTACAATCAAAATAAGGATATTATAATCCCCAAAAACCGGTTTGTAACCGGTTGGGGAAATAATATGCTTTGGAGGTACTTTACTCTCCCTTTACATTTAAAAAAATATTCATTAGACGTAATTCATGATCCCTATGAATTAGGTGCATTCACATTCGGAGGATCATTTCGAAAAATTATCACAGTTCATGATTTAACACCATTATTATTTCCAAGTCTTTTTAAAAAGATGGACGTTATTTTCCACCGTTTATTACTAAAAAAAACTATTAATAATGCAGATAAAATAATTACGGTGTCTTATCATACCCAAAAAGATTTGATAACATATTTGAATGTCCCTAAAGATAAAATAAAGGTTATTTATAATGGAAATGATGCTAGATTCCAACCATTAAATTACATAGAAATCAGTAAAGTTAGAGAGAAATATAAATTACCTGAACGTTTTATTCTATCAGTGGGTGGTTTACATCCAATAAAAAACATTTCTCGCCTTTTAAAAGCTTATAATCTATCCCGAAGGAATGGTTTGAATCATAAATTAGTAATTGTGGGAATGGTAATGGATAAAGTTAGTGAAATATTCCAGACTTTAAAGGGTCTAAATTTAGAGGATCAAGTGATTTTCACTGGAAAAGTTCCGGATAATGATTTAGTTGGTCTTTATAATTCAGCTGATCTTTTCATATACCCTTGTCTCTATGCTGGTTTCGGTTTACCACCATTAGAGGCTATGTCTTGTGGTACTCCCGTTATAGCTTCCAATAATAGTTCATTACCGGAAGTAGTGGGTGATGCTGGTCTATTAATTAATCCGTACGATATTACGGAAATTGCTGATGCAATTAACAATATTATAACTGATGATGATTTGAGGAAGAATCTAATTAAAAAAGGTTTAAAACGATCAAAACAATTCAATTGGAGTAAATCTGCTTATGAAACTTTAGAAGTTTATAAAGAGGTTTATGATTACTAAATAAAAAAAATATAAAGTTTACTGCGCTTAATTTATTTTTTGCAAGCGCTTTATAAAAAAATATTATAATATGGTGGTGATTAGATGTATTATGAAAAATCTGCAATTAAAACAAAAAAACATTCTAAAGATGAATTCAACAATTCAGAATGTTTAGATAAGGTTGAAAAATTTAAAAAATCGTTTATTAAATGTTGTAAGGAAATGAATAATTCTAATATCAATTTAGTGAGTAAAGTTGTTAAGATGATAATTTCATTTAAATCAATTGAGACCTTAAATGAGATAAACATATCGAATAAATTGATAAATGTACTCTAATTAAATAAATAATCTCAAATCATGAGTTAATATTATAAAAAAGGTGGTTTATATATGCGATTTTATAGTTTAAATGAAAATGATATTGAACAATTCAAAAACAGGAAAGTAATGAAAGGATTAATTAAATCCTTTAATAAAAATGACAGTTTTTTAAATTATAAAGCTGCTGAAGCATTAAGTGAATTTGATGATAATGAAACTGTAGAAACATTGTTAACAGCCTTAAATGAGGATGATGATTCAGTAAGAGAAATGGTCATAAACACTTTAGGACGAATAGGTGATAAAAATGCAATTACACCTCTTATCTCCAATTTTGATGATGTTGATGGTGAGCTGAAAGAACTTGTTATTTTAGCATTAGGTGAAATCGGAGGTAAAAAATCGTTAGATTATATCAAATTAGCATTAAATGAGGATAACTTAGAAATTAGATTGAGAGCTATTGAAGCATTAGGTAAAATATCCAATCCAGAATCTATTGAAGAATTAGTTTATATGTTATTAGATGATAATTTAGAGATTAAATTATATGCAATAGCATCATTAGGAGAAATTGGAGATTCAAATGCAATTAAACCACTAATTAAATTCCTTAATCATAGAAAATGGATTGTACGGAAGTATACGTTAAATTCTCTTGGAAAGATCGTTGAATGCCCCATAGAACCTTTTATTAATGCTTTAGAAGATGATGATTATCATGTGAGAGAGAAAGCAGTGGAAATTATCGGGATACGTGGTGATGAGAATTCAATTAATAGTCTTAATCTCGTATTAAACGATTCAGATGATGATGTAAAAATAAGGGCTAATGAAATTCTTCGAAAACATAATAGAATAGAATTCAATAATCAGGAAGAAACGTTGATAAAAACACCTGACAAGTTAGATGAATTTATTCATAAAATTGGGAAAGATAAAGTTGTTGAAATACTTATTGAATACTTAGATGATGATAATCCAGAAATAATGGATGAAGAAGCTAAAAGTCCTGAAGAAAATCCAGATGAAAATATTGTTAATCAACTAATAAAAGAATTAAGTGATGGTAATTACAGTGTTTGGTGGAATGCTAAAGAAGAACTTAAAAAAATTGATGGACCAGCTGTAATGCCTTTAATTAAAGTTTTAGATGATGAAGACCCTAAGACTAGATGGAGGGTTGTTTATACTTTAACGGAAATATGTGATGAACGAGCTATAATCCCTTTAATTAAACAACTTGAAAAAGAAAACGATTCCATGAAAATGAAAATAGCTTTATCATTAAGTAAATTTGGTGAAAATGCAATTACACCACTTACTACAGCTTTAAATGATAAAAATAGTGTAGTTCGTGAAAATGCTGCAGAGGCATTAGGAGAAATCAGCGATCCAAAAGCACTTATCTCACTGGAAAATGCTTTAAATGATGAGAATCCATATGTAAGAAAAAGAGTAAAAGAAGCTATAAAAGCAATTAAAACAAAAAAAATGGAATAAAAAATTTTATCAAAATGTGATGAACAGATATTTATGATTTTTGATTAATTCCAAAATATAAATTGTAACTGCGAAAGGTAAAAATATACAATTTTCATCTGAATCGATTGACCACGATTTCAATCTACATTTTCCCATAACCATAACAGGACAAGAACATTAAATTCATTATATTTTTTTTCAATTAAAAGCTCTAATAATTTGATATATATAATTTTTTTTTAAATAAAATTTGTTAATAAAGAAATCATTCAATTTCATGCTTATTACAATCCAAATATAAAAATTTTTTAAAGAGATTTTCGATTTACTATTTGATCTTTGATCATTTAAATTTTTTAGAAATTTGGAATTCGTGTTTTTAATCTGTTTAAATTGTTATAGGCAAATATTTATATAGTATTAATAGTATAGG
>JACWMK010000049.1 GCA_015661405.1 Methanobacterium sp. | reverse complement strand
CAATGTTTGAATTATATATTTTTTTATATTTTTTAAAATATTTAATATTATAATAATTCATTTTTACATGTTTGCAGTTAAAATAAAATGTTTAGGGTATTGTATTTACGTATTGAAGTCAATAATTAGGATATTATACAGAATTCTTTTTATATAAGAGATTATTTTTTTTTAGATGAAGACATTATTTTGACGTATACTTTTATTCATTTTTTTGATGTACGATTTATTTTATATATTATTATTCAGTTTAGATTATGTATGAATGAAATATTATAACTTCACTGTCCTTTGATTCTTTTAATTGAATGTTGCTACAACGTGTTCTAAAACTGTAATATTATCAACGTAACCTGCGACTATTATACCTTCATAATTTTTAGTGAAAAAACAATATTTCCAATTATAATCTCCAACATTACTTTCTGGATTAGGATCAACTGATGTATAGTTTGTGTTATTAATAGTTTGATTCTGAATAGTTGATGCTTCAAGAGTTGAGGTGATTGAAGCTATTGAACTGTTATTAACAGTTTGATTTTGGATGATATTTGGTTGAATATCTGAGATTATTGTAGCTAATGTACTGTTATTAAGGATTTGATTTTGAATTGTAGCTATTGAAATGTTATTACTAGTTTGAACATTTGGATATTGAATTTCTAAGATAACAGTGGTAATTAAATTGTAATCAGCCATACTAATAGTATTAACAGTAAACCATTCCGTATGATTATTTTGTGATCCATTATAAACATTAACCCCTCCAATACCATTATTTTCAGCTTGCCAACCTTTAGGATATTCAAATGATATATTTTGATTATTATAAGTAGAATAAGCTATTTGATGATTATTTCCATTATTTGAAGACTCTAAGTTTACTAGAATGAAAATAAATGCTATAAAACAAATAATTATAATACCGATGATATATCTTTTCTTCATTTCTTATCCCCAACTGATTCACTATTCCATCGTTATACTAAATATTATTGGTAACCCTATTAAATATTATTGCATTAACTAAAAAGACAGATTCTATTTTTTACAGCTTTTAAAATATGGGAATGGAAACATTAAAACAATTATCTTTCTTTCATTTTCATTTATATCGAACCTTTACATCATTTAACTTATAAATATCTGGTTCATCAATAAAAATTTAGTTAATGACTTTTCTGAGAGCTTCATTAAGAATGAAATCTTTCGTTTATAAACAAGTTCGTTAATTTTTTTTAGGAGATCTCTGTAACATATTTATTTTATATTCCTATTTTCACTTTCCATGTCAATCATGAATTTAAGGTCTCTAAATTGAATTTTTAATTCACATAAATCATAATTGTTAATTATTTTTTTTAATAAAAAAATTGAAATATTAGTTTATTCTTATAGATTTATTCAATATATCAAATTATATTAAAAAAAAATTATTTTACTTAAAATTAAGGACTTATTTTTAGTTTTTTCCCTATATAATAGAAACCATTTGATTTGTGACCGTTCATGGTATCGTAAATTGTTTTTTGGAATATTATTTGTTGTAAATCTTTTGTTAATTCTTTAATATGTTTTTCAGTGTGATGTCTTAAGACCGCGCCTTCTGGTAGTTCAAATATGCCATAGGTGTCATATTTATTTTCATATTTTTGGTATCGTTCAAGGTTTCTTTTATCTTGATTTATTAAGAAATCAGCGAGATATAGTTTCCCATTAGGTTTTAGCACTCTTATTATCTCTGAAATAATATTATCCTGTTCTTCTTGTTTAGTGTTGGAGGTTAGTACGGAAATTAGGAGTGCAGCGTCAAATGTATTATCTGGAAATGGGATTTTATCTCCTTCAGTTTTAATTAGATTTAAATGGGGATGTATTTTTAATCCTCGGCTTATCATGCCTTGTGAGTAATCAATACCTGTTAAATTTTTATAATTATGATTGTGGAGTTCATTTAGGGTTCTTCCATATCCACAGCCTACATCTAAAATATTCATTTTTTTAGTTACATTTTTTTCAAATTCGGTTATTTGAAATGGAGTTGGAAATTCTTTATGTTCAGCGGCTTTGTCCCAGTATTTTTGTTGATTATCTGTTTTATTCATTTAATATTCCCCAATTTTTAATTTGGAAATATACAAAGACATATATGCAACATTCAATGTAATTTAAATTATAAAAATAATAACTTCAATATTAATTTTTTATATTTGTTGCCCGGTGACTAATAATTTGGGGGGGTTAATTTTTTTTGACAGGTAAAGATGGTAAGAAACAATCAAAGGATGAGGAAATCGGACCACGGGGACGTAGATTTCTTAAATGGTGGATAATAGGGATTATCTTAATCTTTTTATTGTTGGGTAGTTATATGGCTGGGAATGTTTATTTAAATAAACAATCAGCTAACGTTTTACATATGGAGATGATGAGTCCAAATCTTCCTGAACCTGGACTCACTGTAGCAGACTTTAATTTAACCTCTAATAGTACACCGACTAAGGTAATAAGTGGAATTTATCTGGATCGTATTGAAGATGTGTCTTTATCTGATAGTTCGTGGACTGGTGATTTTTATTTATGGTTCAAATGGAATGGTAGTGATGTTAATCCTGGAGAAAACTTCCAGGTTATTGATGGATCTATAGAGAATAGTTATTTAGTGGATAATTATACTAATGGAACGGAGCATTATGTGATATATTATGTTTCAGCTAATATATCAGACTTTTTTGACATTTCAAATTTTCCTTTAGATAATCAATATCTTTACGTAGAAATTGAGGATAAAAAGGATGCTAGTCAGGATTTAATCTATATTCCAGATAATGAAAGTTCTGATATTAACCCAAATGTGATTGCTCAAGGTTATAATATTAGTATGGATTCGGTTATCGTAAAACCTCATATTTATAATAGTAGTTTTGGTGATCCCCTTCTTGATCAAGAGCCAACGTCATATTCACAATTAAGAGATGGTATTGCTTTAAATAGGCCAGATCTAGGATTTTATTTCAGATTATTCATTGGATTATTCGTTGCTGTTGCAGCGGCTTTGGTGGCTTTATTTATTAAACCTACTGTTGCTGAACCACGTTTTGGGCTTGGAGCAGGTGCTTTGTTTGTGGCTATTGCAAATAATATTATAGTTTCTGGTTTAATCCCGAAAACAGGAGTCCTGACCCTGGCGGATATGGTAAATGACTTAGGATTGCTAGTGATTCTTATAACTCTTATAGAGTCAACTATTTCATTACATATTTATCTTGTGAATGATGATAAACCTTTATCTAGAAAATTAGATCGTTATTCATTTACCATACTGCTTTTAATTTATATAATTGTAAATACAGCTATTATTATTTCAGCTTCGTAAAATTTCTTTAATTTCTATGAAGACCGCAGTTTAGACTATAACTTTTGTACAAGTTCTAAATCATGATTATAAAATTAATATGAATTTGTTTAGTTAATTTATAAAACATTAAATTAGAAATTTATTATATAGAGTTATTTTTACTGGGAGGGAAAAAAATGATTGATGAATTTAAAGTTTCACCATTTCTTAGGCAAATCATTATAATAACAATTATTTTAGCATCTGTTGTTGCATTGAAATTCACTGCACCAATTACAAGTCTTTTACTTCTTTCAATATTCCTGAGTATACTTATTTACCCTTTTTTGAGATGGTTAGAGAGAAAGGGTCTCTCTTACAATCTTTCAATTCTAGTAACTCTTATTGGAGTTTTTCTACTGGGTGCGGGGATATTAGCTTTTCTCGTGGTGACTTTAGCTCAATTAGTTAAATCAATTCCTAGTCTATCTATAAGCTCCAACAGCTTTCTAGCACAATATGGTAATCAAATTATTCAGTTTATCGTCTCGAATATTAATTTATCTGCTTCGGGAGATTTAATTGCTGCAGGAGTTTTTATGGTATTTGCTATAATATTCCTGGTTTATGAGCTTCCAATAATTAAGAATAGACTTATAAATGAATTAGGTGCAGATAATCCAACCTTGATTAAAAGTTTTGCATTGGTTGGTGATTTCATCAAATACTTTATAATCAGGATAAAAGTAAACTTTTTTTATGGAATAGGTGTTGCCGGTATACTTCTCCTATTTGATGTTAATTTTGCAATTCTATGGGGATTATTAACATTTTTCCTAGGGTTTATCCCATATCTTGGTATTATTATAGCAGCAATACCGCCAGTTTTAGTTGTCTGGTCTAAATATGGAATTCAAAGTGCTATATTAATGGCATTATTCTTTGTAGCTATTAACACTTTCGCGGAAAGTTATTTATTCCCTCAGATGGCTGGTAAAGGTCTTAAAATGTCAGTTTATGTGGTATTTGTTTCATTATTTGTATGGGGTTGGATTTTAGGACCAGTTGGATTTTTCCTGGGTGTGCCTTTAACATTGATTATTATAAGGTATTTAGCTAACTTTGATGAGACTCGTTGGCTTTCCAAACTCATGATCAGTGGCGAGAATGATGATATTACAAAAAGAGATTCTAATAATGAAAAAATTTAATTGATTAAAATTTATGAATAATTAGTGTAGGTGATATATACATGGATGATAAAGAAAAAGTTATTAAAGCTTTCAAAGACTCTGAAGAACCTTTAAATGCCACTAAAGTCAGTGAAATCAGTGGTTTGGAGAAGAAAGATGTTGATAAAATCATGAAAGAACTTAAAAAAGATGAGACTATTTATTCTCCTAAAAGGTGTTACTGGGCTTTAAAATAATAAATATTATTTTAATTTTTTTTTTTAGAATTAAATTTAATTCGAAAAAATTTTTAAGAAATTAAGTAGTGGTAGTAAACTTTAAATATGCTAACAGAAATATAAAATTTGTTAGGTTTTAAATCATATTTATGTTGTGGAGTGGGGTGGATTTGTAAAAGATATTTATTTTATGGAGGTTACCCACTCCACGATTATCTAATTTTTAATATTTAGTATTAATATTTATTTATATTCACATAAAAATATTAACACATTAGTAATTAATTTTAAATAAAAAAAATTTTAATTTTATTTTAATTTATTTTCTAATAATCCACCTATTATTCCCCCTATTATTCCAGAAATTAGGAATATTAAGAATAATATAATTGTAATGTTTAAGTCTCTATAAAATCCTGTGATTAGAGTTGGGATAAATGCTAATATACCACCATTAATTGCAGTATTTTTATAACCAGATTTTTCAATATAACCTGCTACTGCACTGCTTATTATTTGTATAATTATTAGAGTTGATGCAGTGATTACTATATTTGCATTTGTATTGATTAAGTGCGGTGCTGCAATTTCTATGAATAAAACAATCCAAATTACTGTTCCAATAAAGACTGCTAGAATGTTAATTCCTTTAAATTTATTTTTTATTATGCTGTATTCATTTTTTAATTTACTACCACAAGTTTGGCAGTATTCATGTTTGTCATCATTTTCTGATAAACATTCAGGACAAATCAGCATATTTAAAACACCTTTATATTAAATAATTAAAAAGTTTAATTTAAATTTTACTGTAACGGAGAATATATATTATTAAGTCTACACCGAGTAATCACCGAACATACCACATTATATAATCCGGAGATAACGTTTTATTACTCTCAAAAACTTTTAATCAAGCTAATAAAACATTAAATGCAATTGAAACAGATTTAATAAAAAATCCACGTATTCAACGTGATTTTGGATATGAACTTCAAGGTTTCAGAAGAAAAGGAAACCAACTATACTATAACCTTGGAGATACTGTTAGGAGAGATGCCACTGTAGAAGCAACAGGTATCCGAGGAGATATAACCGGAGGTCACTTCAAAAGAATTATTATGGACGATGTTTTCGATGATGAAAATACTCGTACAGCTGATGGCCGTCGCAAAGTAATGAAATTCATAGAAGGAACCATCCTACCACTACTTGAATCGGGCTGCGGCTTTTTAGGGATTGGTACTCGGAAACATATTGATGGATGGACACCTAGAACTTGTTATTCTATAGCACATTACGAAACAGGATTATTAAAGGGAATCTTACCTGATGCAGTGCATCATTATAAAAAAAGTAGAAGCTTAGACAATGAGATATGCGAACTCATCATCAGTAATAATCAATAATAACTCTTTTAAACGAATTAATGTGGCAAACTCTTCCAGATAATAAGTCAGTTATTGGATATTCCCAGGTATTCATCAGAGTTTCTACATTCCCCCAGTAAATTCTATTAAAATTCATTATAAGTATTGTCATCTTGTTATTGACCCATTCTCAACCTTCAGAGGATAGTTACAAGTAAGCAAATGAATTGTATTTGAGGAATAAATAATATTTTAATTTAACTTGGACAGAAGTTTTAACTAAGTATTAACTCTCTAAATAGTTGGCTATTCAAAAATTTGCATCAGCCATAAAAATAATCTAATTTTATCGATTTTTTTTAGGGAATAAGAATTAAGAGCGCCAATTTGTGCTAAAAAATGGATTGAAAATAAATAAAAAATAATAATATTTAAAATAATCATAGCAATATGTGAAGTTTTTTTTTAATGATTAAATATATTAATTATGTTGCATAATACTACTATAAAGTACATTTAACTCCAATAAATTGTAGAAAATATTCTTTTTAATTTGATTTTATTATTATAAATTTTATTATTTAATTAAAAAAAAGATGGGATTCTATTGATTAAAATGATGGGACAAAATAATAGTGATGGATTTAAAATTGTTTTAACTGCTGATCGAACATTAATGAGTCATTATAATGGTTTAATTTTCTTCGGATTTGGCGCATGTATACCTAAAGGATTTTTACCCGACTTTTTATATTATAGTGTATTCTGCCCACCAATTAAGGCTAATAAGGATGGTTCAGCTGTTAATGCTCCAAGTGGTACCCGTAAAATTGAATCCTTACTATTAAATAATGGGTTCCGTGATGATGAGATTATTGTAGCTCACCCAGATCATCTGGATAAAGTAATTGGACCAGATACTAAAGTTTTATCAATAACCGAATTTGATCCATTAGGCATCGGGCCCGCTTCCACGACATTCACTCAATTATTTGGTGGAAATGCTTATATGAATGTGAAATTCAAGGAAATATTAAATCATCCCCTGGTTCAGGAATATAAACCAAAAATAGTAGTGGGAGGACCCGGTGCATGGCAATTTGAGGATGATAAAGTAAGAGAGAAGTATGATTTAGATTGTGTGGTCCTGGGTGAGGGTGAGAAGGTTGTCAACAATATATTCGTTAATGCAGTTAATGACCGGGAGATCCCGTCACTGGTTCAAGGGGAAGTGGTTCCTTTAGAGGAGATACCTTTAATACGTAATCCAACTATTGATGGTGTAATTGAGATTGCGAGGGGTTGTGGTCGTGGTTGTAAATTCTGTAATCCTACACTGCAGCGTTACCGTTGTTTGTCAGTTGATAGTATTTTAAAGGAAGTTGATGTTAATATTAAAGCGGGTAAACGACCTATCCTTCATAGTGAGGATGTTTTACGATATAAAGCGAAGGATTTCACTGTTAATAAGGAAGCAGTAATTGATTTATTCCGGCAAGTAATGAATTATCCTGGTGTGAATGAGATGGGTATTAGTCATTTTGCATTAAGTAGTGTTTATAATGCACCGGATGTTATTGAGGAATTATCGAATATAGTTGAATGTGATAAGAATGGTTGGTTTAGTGGTCAAACTGGTATTGAAACTGGTAGTCCTAAGTTAATTAAGGATAATATGGCTGGTAAAGTTAAACCTTATTCACCGGAGGATTGGCCTATGGTGGTGGTGGATGCTTTTCAGATTTTAAGTGATAATAATTGGGTTCCTGCCTCTACTTTAATTGTGGGTTTACCTGGTGAAGAGGAACGTGATGTTCAGTTAACTCTAGATTTAGTTGAGGAATTGAAGGATTTTAAGAGTATTATTGTTCCATTATTTTTTGTTAGTCAGGGTGGTTTTAAGGATAAGGAATCATTTACTATTGATGATGTTACTCCTCGGCAATGTGAACTCATCCTTAAGAGTTGGGATCATAATCTAAATTGGAGTAAATATTTACTTAAGGAGTACTTTGAGATGACGAGTAATGGTGTTAGGGAGCGTGTTGCGGAGAAAATTTTCGGTTATGTTGTCCGTAGGGCTAGAAATGTTCTTAAGGTATGTATTGATGAGTATGATTATGATTTAAAGGCGATTATGGCTGATGCTGACCGTGGTGAATTAAATATTATACCTAAACAGTTACTGTCAATGGTTAATCTTTTTACATAAAAAAAGAATTAATTGATAAAATAAAGGTTAATAAAAAAAAATTTTTTTATATATTTTTTTTTAAGTACTTTGACTTTACAATCTTTTTTTGATTTTTAATTCTATAGGATTTATTAGGATAATACTTAAATTCTATAATAATGAATATATACGATTATAATAATATTTTTTACTCTATTAGGTAGTTGTAATTGGTTATTTTTTTGATTTATTATAATTTTACCTTAGTTATTTAGGGGAGATTATTTAAATGGTTGAATCTGAGGTTTCTAGTAAATATATTAGTAAGGCCCGTCTGGAGACATTGGTGGACGGGATTTTTGCTATAGCTATGACTTTATTGGTTTTTGATTTACCTATACCACATTTTAATAACCCATTAACTAATATTGCGTTCCAGAATTCTCTTTATAGTCTTTTACCTGTTTTTATTTCCCTGGTTTTGAGTTTTATTTTATTAGCCGTGTTCTGGAGTATACATAGACGTATATTTAATCAGATTAGGGTAACGAATAGTATTTTACTTTGGATTAATATTATATGGTTATTATTTATCGTATTGGTTCCATTCACCTCGATTTTAGATGGGATGTATGGGCAAGAATTCATTCTCGCGAGATTTATTTTTAATTTTAATATGATTGGGATAGCGTTATTTCTTTTTTTGAATTGTTATTATGTTAATCGTAGCGATTTAATTTATGAAAAATCTGACCGTAGTAAATTAAAATCTAGTGAAAGAAGTAGCTTATTATTCATAATAATTGCAGTAATAGCATTATTATTGTCATCTATTACTGCTTCATGGAGTTTTATTTATTTACTTATCATTCCATTGGAGTTACTTATAGATAAAATATGAAATTCATTTAATCTTATTAATTTTTTTAAAATGATATTTATTGTTTCAGAGTGATAATGTATTCATATTATTGGGCTTATTCATTGTTTAAAAAAACAGAAAGTTTTTATATCTCATTTTAATGAGTATGTATTGATCTTTATGAATTTTTTTACCAAATTATTTAATTTAATGTTAATTTTTTTAGTATTAATTGATATTACCTTAATTACTTGGGCTTTGTTTGTAGGTGTGAGTTCACAAGCGTATACTTATATTGTTTATTTTGATTTAATTGTTTGTTTGATTTTAATTCCTGATTTTATTTATCGTTTATGGAAATCTGATGATAAAAGAAAATTCATTTATAAAAATTGGTATGATATTCTGGGAATGATACCTATAATTATCTTTGGACCTAGTTTATCTCATGCATCTACTTTTTCTAGATATTTAAGGTTATTTGGTGTTATAAGGATTTTCGCACTTTTTGAGAATGATTTAACATTGATTTATACTTTTTTTCGTAAAACAAAGTTACATTATGGTATTATCACACTTTTTTTAATTATTATTTCAGGTTCATTGGTATTTTATGTGTTAGAGGTTGGAGTAAATAAGAATGTTCATACTATTTTTGATGCTTTATGGTACACTCTAATTACCATAACAACTGTTGGTTTTGGTGATGTTACTCCTGTAACCATTGGCGGTAAGAGTATATCAGTTTTTATTATAGCTTCTGGAGTTGTTTTTGTCGGTTATTTAACAGCTGTTCTATCATCATGGTTTATTAATAAGGATAGGGATTATGAGAGATTTGATAAGCTTGAAAACTTAATAACTGAAATGAAAACTGAAATTAAGGATTTAAAAGAATTAATCGAGAAACAAAATAAATAAAAAAATTATATTAATAATGTTAAAATAAATAATTTTTAATTAAAAATTATTTATATAAAGATGGATTACTTATAATTAGTATATAATTTTTAATATGGGGTGTATAAAAGATGTTATTTATTGGTACAATTCTTAGACAACTTTTAGCATATGTGGGATTACATGGAACTTATGTAGTATTAGCTACTATTGTTGCCAGTGCTCTTATAGGTACGTTTATAAAACAAAGATTCAATATAGGCAATGATAAAAGTTCAAGACGGAATAGAAGAGAATAATAAAGAATCTCAATATATTGAACTCTTAATTTCTGTATACAATAATTATTTTTCTTACAATAAATTCTTAATTAGATATTTATTTGAAATAAAAAATACTTTTTTTAAATTTTAAATGATTTAGATTAATTTTTCTATTTTTTCATGAGATTATCCCTTATTTCATATGGAATAATTAGTAAATAAGCAATATTAGCCCAGGATGGTAGAATGAAGGAAACTGCAAGTGCAATTAGGACTACTATTATAAAGAATATTGAAGAATTTGCACTGGAGATTAACTGGTTACGATTTCCCTCAGGATGGATATAATCATTATGATTTAATAGAATATAAGCATTCAAATATAACAATGCAGCTATTCCTAGCATATTAATATTGAAAATAACCTTAACAATTATGAAACTTCCATATTGACCGCTTAAAGAGGCTGAAAATGGAATTAACACGATAAATAGTAACCATATAATATTAATCCATAGTAATGTACCGTTGACAGCTTTTATTTGAGTATAAATACGGTGATGATTATTCCAGAATATAGCTAGCAAAACGAAACTTAAAACTAATACATAAAAACTAGGTATGAGAGCATAGAGAGAACTTTGAATTGCACCAGCAGTAACTGGAGCAGTTAAATGTGGTACTGCTAAACCTAAAACAAGCAATGTCATTGCAATTGCAAATATTCCATCCACTAATGTCTCGATACGATTTTTACTCACAAAATTACTAGAATTATCAATCGAATTCAATTTACTAATTACCCCCAATATAAAACTTAATTTTTAGTTAGATAAATTATCTTTAAATAGTTATTGTTTAATGTTCTTTAATATTAGATTAAAATTAATAAATTTAGTAAATCATCACCAGTTCAACTAAACATCTTGATGAATTGTAAATTAATCGCAGATAATAAAAATTTATAATCAGAACAAAGTATTATTTGTTTAATAATATATTTTTATTATAGAATCTTGTTTAAAAAAAAAAAATTTTTTCTAAATAACATTAATATATTACTTATAAAATGATTTTAATATTAAAAATTAGAATTTAGGTTTTGGGGGTATTAAAATGACTGATGAAAAACCTGTTTTAGGTTATGATAAATTTCTGATGATGGCTCTTTTGAAGGAGGGTCCGCTTAGTTTAAGTAAATTATGGGAAAAATCAATGCTTTTTTTATCTTTGATATGGTATCAGCAGTTACCGGATAAAGGTCAACCATTGGCTGAACGATTATTTTTCAAATTCGCCCGTTTAAAATCCGAGTTGGAGGATGGTAGAGCGGAAAAAGTTATTCAAGGTGCTGAAGTTGAAATGAGTAAATTAATTGATAAAGGCTGGGTTAATTTTAATAAGGATGATAAATATGAATTAACCTCAGAGGGATTAGTTGAAGCTGGAAAATATGAAAAGGATATGATTAAAGAAGCTAGTATGGTGGATACTGAGTTAAAACCTTCACAGACAGCAGTTAATACTACTTATTTAGATGCTTTCCTTGCTTTTCTTAAACTTGGTAGTGGTTTGATTAGTGGTAGTATGGGTTTAATAGCTGATGGAACTGACGCTACCATGGATACTATCGAAGCTATACTGGTTTGGTTGGGAATTAAATATCATCGGGAAGCATTAAGTACTTTTTTGGTTATAGGTGGATTATTCATCGCATCCATTACTGTCGGTTATGATTCTATTACCCACATATTAGCTGCACTTGCTGGGCATTCGGAGCCTATAACTTTACCATATCTGGTTATAGTTGTGGAAGGTATAGCTATATTAGCTGCGGTCTTTTTATTTTATTATCAACGTTTCGTGGGTAAAATTAGTAATAGTTTAACTTTAATTAGTCAATCAGTTGATTCTAAGAATCATATTTTCATTGGCACTTCAGTTATTATTGGTGCTATCTTTGCTATTTATGGTATTTACTTTGTTGATGCAATCATTGGATTAGCTGTAGCAGCGGGAATATTCATAGATTCTATCAGTTTACTCCGGGAAGCCATATCTGCTCAGCAAGGTGAGGAGGAGGATTATTCAGAGAAATATAATCTTCCATTACAGGAATGCTGGGAGGAGAATAAGTTATTGGCTTTCAGGAATTGGATTTTATATGCTTTATGGGGTGAAGAACTTAGAACTCGTAAAGAAATTGTTGATTCTCTAGAGAAAGCTTTCCATCCAAATAATTATATACCAGTGCTTAGTGAACTTAATGCTACTTGTTCGCAAGAGTATGATTTTGATGGGAATTTTAAAACTCTTATAAAACCTTTATTGGAGCATGAACTTTTAATGGAAGAGATTGAAGATTACTTATTAACTGATACTGGTGAGAAGCATTTGAAGGACTTTATAAATAATTTTAAATATTATGATGTACATCGTTCTGATGAAGTATTATTAGCGATGACTAGGGATGAAAAAATACCAGATGAGTTAAATGGAACCTCTCAATAAATAGTATTTAATTAATTTTTTTTTAGTTTCTAATTTCTTTTTTTAAGGGTTTGTTTTAGTGGATGTTGTGTTTGAATTTGTTTTTACTTGATTCATTATGATGAATGCTATTATGAGTAGTATTACTCCCATCCAGTATGGTGCACTGGGTGTGATTAGATCATAAACTAAACCAGCCCATAATGGTCCTAGTACATTCATTAATGCGAATAGGGAGGTGCTTACTCCGAATATTTCACCTTATTGTGAGGCTGGTACACTTTTTGATAGTAGAACTTACATAGTGGGCATTCTTAATGCGGCTCCTACACTTATTACTGCACAATTAGGTATATAATCCAGAATGATGGGGTTAAGATGAAGAGTATGAATCCTATTGCATGAATTATGAGTCCGGACATTATTAGTTTTTTGTCACCATATTTAATGGATAATTTACCGATTAATCCTCCTTGTACAATGGCCATTGTTACACCCACTATGAATAGTAAACCCGCTACTTCTATGGGTATTGCATTGAATTTATATATAAGATAAATTGGTGCATTGATGTTGAATCCGTTGAAAACGAAGCTTGCGATGCAATAGACTAGTAATATACTGGCTAGAACAGATATTTTTAACATTTTCTTATTGATTTTAGTGGATTTAGATCATTTAATTTGATATTATTCATGTTACGTTTTTTAGGGGTGAGTGATTCGGGTAATATGAATAAATCGATTATTGCTGCGGTTAGTGAGAATATTCCTGCTATATAGGCTGGTGTATTTAGACTGATTAGGCTGAATAAACCTCCGAATATAGGTCCGATTATGAAGCCTAATCCGAATGCTACGCTGATGAGTGCTAGATTTTTGGTACGATCTTTTAGGGGTGATACATCGGCTATATAAGCTTGGGCTATTGATATATTACCTCCGGTGAAACCGTAAATTACTCGTGATAGGTATAGTACCCATAGTGCACCACCTATGCCGAAGATGATGTAGCCTATTGCTGAGACTCATAGCTAGAGTCATTTAGTTAATCAAAAAATAGCAGCAAAACTTGAAATCAACACTATTGACTTACAATGCCTTAATATGATTGATATTTTAGATGGGGAAGCTTAACCGGATTAAATCGCGGAAATAACCGGATTAACCACTGGCGGAGTCACTGTAATGCTGGATCGCCTTGAAAAAAAAGGTTATATTGAACGTAAACCTAATCCTATTGATCGAAGAAGTACCGTCATTCATGTTAACTCCCCAGAAAATTGACAAACTGCATGCAGTTTATGAATCACAATTAATAACCTTGGAACAAATTCTGTCTAACTATACGGATGAAGAATTAAATATCATCAACGATTATTATTCAAAAATATTAAGTGTTTAAATTAATCATTCCTTATATAAAAAAAACATTGGATTTAGGTTGGTTTTTAGATTAAATATTCGATTAGCAAAGATATTGGATTAATATGTAAAAGTATAAATTTTATTTTTTTTTAAAATTTTATTTAATGTTATTTATAATGGTTAAATACTATTGAATAGTAAAGAATAATTTACTGAATATTGTATATTTAAGATAATAAAATTCGTTGAATATAATAATATTTTTGAGGTTTTATCATATGAAAAATAAATTCTTTTTTATTAGTATATTAATAGTATTCATAATAATTGGATTAATGATAGCAACGAAAATTTTAACGTTTCCATTTAGTTTTATAGCCACAAATAACACAGTTTCTATTGATATTATCGTTGTATTAGATGTACTTATATTTTTCACTCTAGTACAACTCCAGGGAAGTACTTCAAAATGGTTAAAAAGTAAAGAAACCGATACTGAAGGTGAAGTATCAAATCCAACTGGAATACTTTTAACTGGTGTTATAGTTACATTAGCCTTTAATTTATTAGCTTTTACTTATTTCGTATTATCAAATAAATCTTTAGAATTAAGTTTTTTACAAATATTATTCAACACTTTCGTACTACTTTACATAATATATTTAATATTCGTCGTTGGAAATTTTATAAATCGCCGGAATCAAAAAATGAAAAAATCAAAATAAATTCATTAAAATCCATTTAAATATTTTTTTTATTCTTTCCTTCTTCGACGTATATGCCATTTTAATTTTAGATGTCTCCAAAGACTTCTTTTTTTGAGAATTCAATATTATAATTATTTTTTTTTTAAAATAGAATAAGTATTATGAATAAAATTGCGGTTGCAATTACATATAAAATTCCTGGTATGAAATGGGCTGTGAATTCATCTTTATCTTTTGCTAAAATTTCATTTTGCTCTGATTCTGAGTAAAAAGTGTTTGGGGATAAATATAGTATAGATTCAAATATCCTGTAATATCCGAATTCGAAGAATGGTAGTAGTCCTATTAAAACAATTTTAATAGCTCCAGATATACTGGTTTCTATTGATACGTTATTAAATGATAATATAATGTAAAAAACTGCAAAATTTAGTAATGGTAAAATATAGAGAAGTAGCCATGATAATAATAATCGGTTAAGAGCATGTCGCTTGCCTTTCCATGCGTTGTAGGTATCATATGGATTATAGGTATTATGTGCTCTATCTATAATTAATGTAAAATTAATACCAAAAATAATTATAAATAACCATTGAGCATCTGTAAAAGCCATTTAAAAACATCATCTCCAAGTAAAATAATAATTTAATATTATTATATTGTTAATAGAATAAATTTTTTTTTTAATCAATTTAGAATAGACTTATTATTTATCCCAATTTAATCCATTTCAATTAAATAACTCATTTTTTAGGGAGATAACAAAAAAAATTATATATTTTTTTATATTCTATTAAATCAGTAATTTTATCAATTTTGTATGATAATATATTATAAATAAGAGATTTTCGATTTACTATTTGATCTTTGATCATTTAAATTTTTTAGAAATTTGGAATTCGTGTTTTAATCTGTTTAAATTGTTATAGGCAAATATTTATATAGTATTATGTTTATAGGGG
>JACWMK010000048.1 GCA_015661405.1 Methanobacterium sp. | reverse complement strand
TAACCATTAATAGCATAATTAAAATTTCCAGAAGCATAAATCTCCCCGATGGACATTATACTAATTAAATCTCTACTAATCGGATCAAATTGATAATAATTTAAAAGATAAATACTTAATACAGTATATATAACTAGAAACGAGATAAATATTAAATTAAATTTACATAAGAACTTTGATTGAAATTTAACCATTTATCACACTTTTAATAATAATAACATATATTTTTTTTTAAAAAAAGTAGATTACTCATATAAAATATTTCATTAACCATTCACGGTTCTGATACTAATTTTATTATTAATAAAATAAAATCTGTAAAAAAAAATTTTTGATCAAAAATGGAAATCAAATCAAAATTCCGGTTTATAACGTTAGATTGGAGATTAAACCTAATCCTAATTTTATATACCATTCTAGGTTACATTCTACTCAGTTACTTCCAATACCAAATTAACCCTGATGGAGTAGGATACATAACCACCGCGGAAATCTATCTATCCGGTAATGTTTACAATGCAGTTAATGCTTATTGGGGACCTCTACTCTCATGGTTACTAATACCACTCCTATATTTCAACCAAACACCCACCTATGCTTTATACGCAGCGAAAATATTATCCTTAATAATAGGATTCATTACAATAATCGGAGTCAGGCAACTCTCCTATAATTTCGAAATGAAAGAGTACATCCGCACTGCATCATTAATCATAACAGTACCAGCAATACTCTACTTCGCATTAACCATTATCACACCCGATTTACTAATCGTATGCTTCCTAGTTTACTATTTCGCCATCATATTCAACTCAAATTATCCTGATAAATTATCAAATGGCTTATTATGCGGTGCAATCGCTGCATTCGCCTACACGGGTAAAAGCTTCATATTCCCCTTCTTCATCGTACATTACATAATAATGAATATAATCCACCATTACCGAGTACAGAATCCCGAACAGAAAAAAAGGGTAACTAAGAATCTAATTCTAGGTTTAACAATATTTTTAGTTATAAGTGGAGTATGGGTTGGTTTAATTAGTTCCAAAGAAGGATATCTCACTTATGGAACAGCGGGAAGTTATAATTATGAATTGGTAGGTCCACAATCGAATGGATTCCCCCAATTTAATCAAGGACTCACCGCTCCAGGAGAAATTAATGAGGAACAAGCCTTAAAACCATGGAGTCCCTTCTCATCAACTAGTAACTTCCAGTATCAATTAAAAATTATATGGGATAATATCCAGCAAACATATAATATATTCCAATATTTCTCCTTCTTATCCATTCTAATACTCCTAAGTTATCTAATACTCAATATTCGCTTAATATATAATTGGTTTGTGAATAAAAAACCTAATCAAAAAGAACAACAAAATCTACTATACCCCTTAATCACTATAATAATATATGCTGGAGGCTACCTACCTGTATTAGTAGAAGATAGATACTTATGGCCCATATACATTCTCCTAATACTAATGGGAGGATACCTCATTAATCAACTATTCAAAATAGAAATATTTAAAAAATTAAATTATTATCTCAAATCAACCCCAGTTAATATCCTAAAAGGAGTAATCATACTAATTTTCGTATTTTCATTCATAACTATGCCCATAAATGAGCTACATAGTAATCTCAACACCGGTAAAGACATAAACTCTTTAAGTAATACATTAAAAACCCAATACGACGTTCACGGAAGTGTAGCCACTAATGATCAATTATTAGAAATCCAATTCATATGCTTCTACCTTAACACCACATCCTACGGGCAAGCATCACAAAATATTGATGATAAAACACTAACAACGCAATTAAAAAAATATAATATAGATTACTACTTCGTATGGGGAAATTCACTCCCCCATAATTTAACCGGTTATCATGAGATAACCAATGGTAAAATACAGAATTTAATGATATACACTAAAAATTAATCCTTAAATTCTTTACAAACATTATAAAAATTTTTGAAAATCATATAACCCTTCTCCGTATGCTGCACCTCAGGATGGAATTGAATACCATACACCGGTTTAACCTCATGCTTCATAGCCTCAATATCACAAACCGGTGAAACCGCTAATAATTTGAAATCCGGAGGTAAAATTTGAACTTCATCCTTATGCGAAGACCAAACATCCATAGTCTCCCCTAAACCTTTAAAAATATCATTCTCATCCACTATGCTAATTAAGGTTTTAGCATAACTTTCAATACCTGCACTTCCAATTTGCCCACCATAAACCTGTGCAATAATCTGATGACCCAAACAAATACCCAATACTGGATAATCTAATTCATTCACAATATCTACTGAATTACCTGACATTTCCACGGACGGTCCACCACCAAGAATAAGTCCCAATGGATCCATATCACTTATTTCATCAACCGTAGTGGTATTCGGGATCATCTCAGCGGGAATATCTAGGTAATGTAAACTCCGATAAATCCGATGATTATACTGACCATGATTATTAATAACTAAAATTTTCATTTCCATTTTCCCCATAATTATACTAATGTCTATTTTTTTATTTTTAAAACTTATCCATAAGTGAATATTTATTTAAGTATAAAAACTTATAATATCATATATGGTGCTAAGAGACATTTTATTTATAATAATAGCAATTATACTCGCAATAATTGTATTCTACTTAATCATATGGCTACTACCAGTAATAATTATAATTATACTAGCTTACCTCATATATTTATTTTTAAAAGGATACTCCGAAAACAGATACTAAAATAAAACTAATTTTTTTTAGGAATAACTATGTTAAATCTGAAATCCATTGGCATGGAACCAGGATTACTCTACGAAACAATCATAACCACACTAAACCCTGACAACACACCCAATGCAGCACCCATAGGCGTCACATGCAAAGGATTGGATGAAATCATAATCTACCTCCACCAAGGATCACATACTGTTAAAAACATCAAAAATAACGACACTTTCATTGTAAATATACTAAACGATCCAATATTATTCGTTCAATCAACCATAGGAAATCCACCTATAGAAAGTTTTGTAGAATATAGGGATAATTATGCTCTTAAAAACTCCGAAGCATACTTCAAAGCACAAATCACAAAACGCCGAGAAGTCCAACGGAAAGACCAATTCGGAGTTAGTAAAACTACGATTGTAAATGCTCACGTTGAAGAAATCATTAAAAACCAGGACTGCGTAACACCACTAAACCGAGCCATCTACGGAATAATAGAAGCATTAGTATACCTCACACGAATAAACATGGTAACTGGAGACACTGAAAAACTCTACAAACTTAGAATCAAAGAAATAAATAGAATAATAAACAAAGTAGGCGCCTCTAACCATAAAGATGCCATGAAAACAATACTACAAGAATTCAATAAAAACGATTAAAAATTTCTATTTTTAATAGAGGATATTTTTAATGTAAAATGTTTTTTTAGAATTGGCAGTTAGGAGATGTTGCATCGTCAATGATTTTCATATCCCGGAAATGATGTATGCCGTTTTTATCAGCGGTTTTCTCTAAACCTAATTCAATGTCTTCATCTAAAGTAATTACATACGAATTTATTTGATCATAACCTAATTTAAGAGCAGCCATGGTTCTATGATGACCATTAACTAATATGAATCTACCCACCACGTTAATCACTATAATTGGCTCTGCTAAACCATTTTTAAGCTCATAAGTCCTACCTTGAAGTTCATCAGCGTATATATTATTGTGAGTAGGTCGAAGTTCCCTTATGGGAACTTTCATTCTTTTTAAAGTAGTTTTAATGCAATATAATTGTTCAAAAGTTTCCTGGAAGTACCTAACTTTTTTAGGAGTAGATCTTTCGATATTTGACCTTACGACATCCGTGTTAGTTATTATTCCAATTAATTTACATTCTTTATTTATTACAGGCAATCGGGATAAACCCATTCTAAACATCACCCGAGCAGCATCATTAATATTCATATCCTGATCCGCCACCACTATATCCGTAGACATTATATCCTCAACATTAATAGTCCAACTTTTTATGAGTAAATCAAAAGCCGTCACCATTCCCACGACTTCCCCATTAGCTTTAACAGGGAATCCATCATGACCACTACCTCTCATTAATCTTATAACTTCCTCATAGGGCGTATCATAATCTACACTAATAACATTTTTAGTCATATAATCTTTCACAAGAGCTGTACTACTCATCTAATAAAAATCTCCATACATATTAAAACCAGTTTTTTTTTAAGTTAATTAAACTATAATTTCGGTAGTTTTTAAATTTTAATGATTCCCACTGGTGAATGTAAATTTTATTCTAACTATTCATCTAATTTTCCCATTTAAGGAATATCCCAAAAAAATAATCAAATATTACATATGTATTTTTTTCCCTTATTCATTTAAAAGTGAATTTCATAGAATTAAAATAAAATAATCATCAAAAAAAATTTTTCACTCATATTTAATCACTTTTAATATTAGTAATATAGTATATTGTAGGTGGATAAAAAATTTTCCCAACCTTTATAAAAAAAGAATATTCTAATCTCCCAAAAAAAGGAGTAAAAAAAATATAGAATTTATTATTCTATTTTACTCCACTAAAACATTTATCGAGATGTTCTTTGCTCGGTGGTTTAGTTAGAAGACTCACCACTACTGTAAGTATAAAAGCTATTGGTAAGGCTATTACTATAGAATCTACAGTGGGCCATGGTGCAGTTGCAACTAATACTGTTTTACCAGTTATAAATTTACAAATGCCTAAAGCTCCTGCTGATTCACCGAATTCAAAGACAAGCCAGAAAATACTGGCTAATGTTCCAACCACTAATCCAGTGATTACCCCGGCTTTGGTAGAGCGTTTCCAGAAACAAGCGAAAGCATACATCGATAAGAATGCAGCAGCAGCTATACTATACCATATAGCAGTTCCCACAGCTATAATGTTAGGAGGTAATATAAATCCTAATATAACTGCTATTATAACCCCTATTATTATTCCTATTCGAGCTATCAAAACTGATGATCTGACTTTCTTCCCAAAAACTGTTTCAAATATATCATGTCCTAAAGCAGTTCCTTGTAAATGGAACTGAGCAGAAAGAGTTGACATAGCAGCGGACAGCAGAGTAATCATAAAAATATAAGCAAACCATAAAGGCAAGGCAGCTGCGATAAATGCAGGCATAATATTATCCGCATTACCATTAACAACCTGTATAGCTAATTTACCCATTGTATTGAAGAAATAAACATTGGAAAGTGCCCCGACAACATAAGCTGACACCGTAATTACAAATATGAATATTCCACCAATTAAAACTGCCCGATTTAGTTCACGGTTAGATTTTACCGTCATGAACCTTACAGCTAATTGTGGTTGAGAAAGAACTCCTATACCCACTCCCAGTATAAGGGTACTGACTAAAGTCCACCAGAAAGGACTTCCAAAACTGGGCATTGACGTCCATCCCGTGAATCCTGTTGCTGCTGCAACTGCAGTGGCTTGAGCCGGCGCAACATGAATCAAATTAGTTAAAGCTTGGTTACCGGCCACAAATCCACCGGTAATCCAATATATTGCCCCAAATAGAATTAACATACCAATGAACATTATAGATCCCTGTAATGCATCAGTATACATTACACCTCTAATACCACCAAAAACAACATAAATTGACACGATAATAGCTAAAGCAACTAAAGCTATATTATAATTAATACTAAGGGTTGTATGGACGAAATCAGCCATACCTATTAAAACAACTGATGCATACAATGGCATTCCTAAAAATATTACCGCTCCACTGAAGTATTGAATGAATCTACTATTAAATCGCCGTGATAAAAACTCGGGAAAAGTCAATGCTTTTAAATTATGTCCAATTTTACGAGTGCGTTTCCCAAAGAATACAAATGCAATGAAAATTCCTACAATAATGTTCATAAAAGGAAGCCATAATAATCCTAATCCATATACACCAGCTACACCACCAAAACCAACGATGGCCGCTGTACTGATGAACGTAGCACCATAACTTAAAGCCATTATAAAAGGGTGAGTAGACCTTCCAGCCACCATATAATCATCCGCGGTCTTAGTACGCCGCCAAGCCACGTAACCCACGTAAATAATCAATGCCAAGTATATTAAAACTATAATACTTAGATCAAGTAAATTATTAGCCATTTAAATCACCTATCCTTCTTCATCCCATATCCCTAAATCTTTATTTTCCATATCTTTCTCTTTTTTATGCCATTCCATTTCTTCCTTAATTTCTCCTTCTTCATCTTCTCCGCCTTTATTCCAGTTTATAATACCATAAACTACACATAAAAGCATGGCTAAAATACATCCAATGTAAGCTCCCCAAACCCAGGGATCATCAATTCCTAAAACCACTTTTATCACCTTCTAATTAACCTAAAAAAATTTATTAATAACATTATTATTTATATTAAACGATATTTTTTCCTAAGATAATTAATATTATTAATAATGGATAGCTAAAACTAAGTTAAATTCATGATAATGAGATGATCATGAATCATATTAACAGAAGAAACTGTTCAAACCAATTAAGAATCAGAATTTATCCAAACCATTATTTTTTCAACAATATATGAAAAATATGTTAATTTTGATGATATGAAGAGATTTCAACAGTTTTTTTAAAGAAAAATAAACAATTATTATAAATTAAAATTTTAAAAAATATTCATTAAAAAAAAGAAAAACCTTCAATATAAAACTTTATAAATCAAATAGAGAAATTTTAGAGGTTAAAAAAAAATAAGAATTAAAAAAAAAATTATTTTTCCAGATAAAACTCCTTACGATGCGCCTCCAACAAATTAGGCTCCAAACCCATAATTTCCGAAGCCACCAACACCTCATTACCTGTTTCCTCTCTAACTGATTCAAGGAAATCAAAACAACGCAAATCCCGTAAAAGATGATGATCCACCACCACCTTAGGAATCTCCTGAGTTAACTCAATAAGATTACGCTTAGCATTATCAATATCCTCCTTACTCAAAGCAAAACCTAACAAATAAATCGGAGGACCACTCAAAATCAACAAATCCGGACCCACATCCAAAATAAAATCCTTAGTACCATCAAAAATCGGACCCTGCACATCCGACGCATGCATCACACACTCACCTTTATATTTAACAGTCAAAGCCACCAAAAAACCCAACCTACTACCACCAGGACCATGAGGAAGAGCATCCGAAAACTCCAAACGAGTATCACCAATATCAACCGACAAACCATCAGAATAAGTAATATCCCTATTCACATCCTTAACATTCCCTAAAAAATCCTTAGCCCGCTTCATCTGACTCTTATTAATATTCAACTCAGGATTCTTAATAAACAAACGCTTATCCCAATAAATTTCCTCAGCAAACCTAGGCGAAGAATCCAAAAACCTCCCCAACGAAAAAGGAGTAAAATGATCAAAATGATAATGACTAACCGTAACAACATCCGCTATTCTAGCATGTTCCTGTAACTTTCTACGCGTATCATGCAAAGCATCAAACTCAGTCTTCCACGGCGGAAGACCAAACCTCTTAGCACCCAACGACGTACCAGGATCCACCAAAATCTTAACATCAGTCTCAATGAACGAACACATCGAACGCACACCAAAACTCTCAAAAGCCAAAGGAGTAATATTCATATATATAAATCAACCCCTAATCTCTAAATAAAAATGTTAATCACATTATTTTAATTTATATTAAAATATCCATACTAATCTTGATTCTTGACATTCATGATGGAATAATTTTAATTTTTGTTAGGAATCATCAGTTAATACTTTAACTATACAAAAAGATCAAATAAATTGATAATTTATTGATTTATTATGTAAGAGTTTAATATGTCCTATAATCATTTAATATATGTTATTCTTTTGGCAAGTTAAAATATTATTTCTTATTTTAATAGGGGTAATATTAATAGAGAAATTATTTTAGTGCCAGCAAACTTTATGTTGATGACTTTAACAATTGTAATGTATTAATATATTAAACTTAAATTAAAATAGTATTACACAAAAATTATAGAGTCTGGGCAGGTTAGGGGGAGAGATTATAAAAGAAACTGAAAATATTAATAATTTTGTTGAACAAGATAATAGTCCTCACCCTGCTTTTAATTATTGTTTTAATTTTGATGGTCATGAAAAAGAAATAAATCATATGCTTATATCACCATCAGGTGATATGTTAGCTTCTGCATCATCAGATAATACAGTTAAAATTTGGGATTAAAAAATAAGCAGCTTTTACGAACTTTAAGACATAACGGAACAATTACTAAAGTAAATTGGGCGCCAGATGAAAAATTTATGCATGCAAATTTGGAGAAGAGAATTACAATCTCTTTGCTGGTGGTGATGAAGTTTATATTTGGGATATTGAGACTTTTAGATTGCTAAAAACGTTTCGCGGTCTTAAAATTGATGTTTCTTGGTCACCTAATGGTAAGATAATGGCGTCATATTCACAGGATGGAATAGTACGAATTTGGGACACCAAAACTTGGGTGCGGCTAAATGAATATAAATTTAATAATCAATTTAAAACTATTTATCTAAATTGGACCCAAGATTCAAAAAAATTATTTTTGATTTTAGACGATGGTCGAATATTAGTAAAAAATATATTAAACAAAGAAATTAAACAAAAAAGAGTGCCTGGCAATCGATTTACATCGATTGGTATTAATAAATCTCCTGATGGGAAATTATTGGCATTAATAAGGATTATCAGAGTGTATACATTTTTAACTCAGAAACTTGGACAGTTGTTCAGGTATTAGAAGGGCACACTTCTAGAGTATCTTTTGTCTCATTTATGGATGACGGCAAATTGCTTGTTTCTATGGCAAAAGAAGGTGGTATTTTAAACATATGGCGGACTGATACTTGGAACTTATTAACAAGTGTAAGAAAAATAAGTACTATTTACCCAGAATACGTTGCAGTTCATCCAAAAATATCATTAATAGCCGTACCTGCTCCTAAAATGAAATTAAGGTATGGAGCGTTGATTTTACTTTTTTAAAGGAGAAGGAATCCATCAATACAGTACACTATGTAAATGCAAAGACAGTATTGGTTGGTTATAGTGGTGTTGGAAAATCAGGTTTAGCAATAAAAATATCTGAAGGAGTCTTTCGACCTACTGAATCGACTCACGGGGCTCAGTTCTGGCATTTACCTGTAAAAAATGTTCAAGGACTTCCATCTAATATCCAAGCTGAACTCACTCTCTGGGATTTGGCTGGACAACCAGAATATAGACTTGTACACCAATTATTTTTGGATGATACCGATGCTGCAATGCTACTTTTTGATTGTTCCGATCCTAATGAACCTTTTCATGGGGTTCCTTATTGGGCTAAGGTTCTCAAAAAACATTCACCTCAACATTCAATTAAATTCTTAGTCTCAGCACGTTCTGATGTTAGCCCTGTAACTGTTGATAATCAGCAGATCAATCAGAAACTCGCAGAATATGGGTTGATAAAATATTTTAAAACAAGTGCTAAAAATAACGAAGGTGTGGAAGAACTATACAATAATCTTTTACAAAGTATTCCATGGAAAAAATTACCTCGTACATCTACACCAGAGCTATTCCAAGTTATAAAAGACTATCTTTTAGAGATAAAAAATAAAGGAAAGCCATTGGTTTTGATGAGTGATATTCGTCGAGATGTAGCCCGAGAATATAAGGGAGGTTATATTACTAATAAGGATATTGAAGCCGTAGTTGCATTATTACAGGTTAGGGGGCTTGTTTACAGGCTTAAACCACGCCCAAACCTTTCTTTCATACTTACACGCCCAGAATTGATTAATCAATATACTGCTTCTATAATAAACGAAACAAGAAATCATCCCAAAGGTATTGGGGCAGTAACAGAACGTAAGGTTCTTATAGGCGACATTCCGTTCTCTGGTTTCAAAAGACTTTCATTAAAAGAAGAAGAAAAAATGGTTTTGGAAGCTACAGTAGAACTTTTAATCAGACATGATTTATGTTTCCGTGAAATGGGGTTACTGGTTTTTCCCAGCCAAATTAACGTCAGCCGACCAAAATCAAAATCAGAAACTCCTCAAACAGAGGTTGCGTACCAGTTTTCTGGAAGTATCGAAATGATTTATGCATCTTTAGTTGTCAGACTAAGTCACACTGATTACTTTAGGCTGAAGACCAGTGGAAATACGCTGTAGAATTTTCACGCCCTGAAGATCGCCTTGGTTTCTCTATGTACCAAATAGAAGATGGAACTGGTGAATTAGAAATATATTTTCACCCCAATATTTCTAAATCTGATCGTGTAACGTTTATTAGATTTGTAACTGATCATTTACGCAGTAAAGGTGTAGATATTCAAGAAGAGATTCGCCTTTACTGCCCCAAGTGTAATGAAGAGGTAAAAAACCGTGATGCTATTGATACCAGAGTTAATAATGGAAAGATAGATATTCCCTGTCAATATTGCTCAACAAATGTCTTGATTCCTCAGAGTATTGAGGAACTTTATATTAGAGATCCTGGTTTAAAGAAAAAACAAAAAGAATTAGAAGAAACAGTTGTAGAGCGAACAAAGAAAGAAATAATGCAATTTAAAGATGATAAACAGCAATATGTTCGGAAAGAAGATAATCGTATTCAGATTCTGCACATCTCGGATATACATTTAAAAAACAAATCACAAGCAAATAAATATTTCAATCAATTAGTAATTGATCTTAAAATGTTGGAAGTTAATCGTCTAGGTTATATAATTATTTCTGGAGATATAGCGAATCAAGCTACACGTGAGGAATATGAAGCTGCTTATGATATGCTAAACAGTTTAGTAAACCATTTTGGTTTAAATTTAGATCGTGTTGTATTAGTACCTGGAAATCATGACTTAAATTGGGATCAATCTGAAGAAGCATATAAATTTTTTTCTAAGCGCAGGATGCCACAATTAACTGAGGGTAAATACATTACTGCAGGTGATCTTGGGGTTTTGATACGTGATGAATCTCTTTATAAAAAAAGGTTTTCAAATTTTAATTCAGAGTTCTACAATCGTTTGTATAGGGGAGCATGGGATTATCCATCGGAATACGACGAGCAAGCTATTATTGTTGAAAGTGAAAAGGATAAAATCTTATTTTTAGCACTTAACTCAAGTTGGGAGATATCATTACTTTAAAGATCGTTCAAGTATTAATATGGATGCATTGGCTAACGCCCTTAATCATTTAATAGGTAGTAAATATGATGATTGGCTTAAAATAGCAGTTTCTCACCATCCGGTTACTGGAAAAGAAATGATGGAGAATGATTTCATGGATTTATTAACAGTTCATGGATTCAAAATATATATACATGGGCATATTCACCAGGCCATTGAGGAGTTTCATAAATACGATGATGAAAAAGGTATATTTGTGATTGGTGCAGGAACATTTGGTGCACCTAGTGAATCGCAAGTAAAAGGGATTCTATTACAATATAATCTAATTATTTATGATAGTAAAAAGGGCAGTATCATTGTTAAAACAAGAAAAAAAGAGAAAATTAATGGTGCATGGTCTGCTGATGCTAGATGGGGGGACAAGAATAAGCCAAAACCTCAGTACACTTTACAATTATGAAAATAACTTTTTAAATTAGAAATTATTTATTATACTAAGTTATTATATAAAATAATTTAAACATAAGTCATCAATATTTAAAAGCATATTTATTTAAATAATACATTAATTCTAAACCATTAAAATTAATTTTTAAAGATTTTATCGTTCCATTAATTAATTCTTAAGACCAAAAATATTTACTTTATTTTTCATGTTCAATTATAAAAATTATTTATTAACAATTCTCATTTTACAATATGTTCAATTTTTTTTTTAATGTTCAATCAACTTAAATATCTAATAATAAAACATTCAGATTAATTTTGTAAATAAATAATTTTTAAATTTAAATTTATATCAAATTTGAACTTCGTTATAGTGCCATATAACGCAGTACAATTTTAACTGTAAAAATTTTAAAAATGATTTAATGTATTAGTAAAATTAAAAAAATAATATTACCGACATTTGCACGCTTTTAACGAGTATCATCTATATCTCTATCCTTTTCAAGTGCTTTATTAATTATGAAATATTTTTTGAATAAAAATTCATCCAGAACCGGCACATTACAATTCATCAGGTTCAAAAATAAATTAACACAATCATAACTATTTTTGATGTGTTAAAAAATAAAAAAAGGAAAAGGGGAATTTTTGAGGGTTTCTAAGGTGTCATGCTGACATAGTTAGGTAGTCTATTATTGACTCCATAATAATTGATGATTTTACTGTACATATACACGAGTTTAGTGAAGGGAATGTTCCCGAGACTGGTTTTTTCGTAGTTAGGTGCTATTCCATTAGTTTTTATATAAGATTTGATATTTTGGGCTATTGAGAGGTATTCTGGTTCTTGAATGTTGCCTGCATTGAAATTCCCGGATTCGTTGAGGGGTGGTTTAACAGTTGCACTATTTAATAATGTTAAATTTCCTGCATTGATGTTTATGGTTCCCATCACCAGATACTGCAGGAGCATGGGCATGGTTATTGTTTGATTGTAGATGGTTACATTGGATGGTAGAACATGATTAGTCTCATAATAACTTTTGATTGTTTGCGCGGCAGTGATTAACTGGCTTATGGTTAGACCAATTTTAATATTAGTAGTTACAGTTTGATTATCAAGTTTTGCACTTATATTAGCTGTTCCGGGGATATTTCCTGCTGTGAAAGTAGTATTTACTATACCATTAATTGTTTTACCACTGGTTGGATTTACTGCTCCTAATATTACATTAGTGAAGTTTATTATTAAACCGTCTGTGATATAAGTTGTATTATGTATTACTCCGTTACTGTCATGTTTAAGATCCGCAGTTATAGTGGAGTTAAAACCATTCAAAATCGAATTTTGATTTGATGTTATAGTTAACACTAGCCATGGGGCATAATTAACATTACCAATTATTTTATTGCTGGGATTACTGTTAGTACCATACCAGTTATATAATGCATTTAAAAGTCCAGTATCTTCGTTAATTATTGCATGGGATGCAATTATTCGGTTATAATTAATTATAGTATTAGTACTATTCCCAACTAGTATTCCCATTACACCAGAATTTATGTTATTGGATGATATTGTGTTTTGTGTAGAGTTTAAAAGCATTATTCCAGCACTATATGGTCCTGAATTAGATGTAATTATATTTCCATAAATAGTGTTTTTTTGACTGTATTGAATTGCCATTCCCATTGTTGATCCATTAGTACTTGTAATTGTTATCATGTTTTTAGAGACTATATTACTAACTGAATTGATTAACATGATTCCCATGGGGTTTCCGGTGGAATTTGCTCCGGTATTTATAGTGTTTTGAGTTATTGTGTTATTTGAGGATAGTACATTACTGAAACCAATAAAAATTCCTGTCAATAGATCAGAGGTGTCTTCAGGATTTATTGTATTTCCTGAAATAGTATTATTTGAACCGCTGACGGCTATTCCCATGTACATGCCTGTCATATTGTTTTTACTTACTGTATTGTTATTTGTAGGAGAAATCGTGGGAGCTACATTTGCTAACATAATTCCAATTGATTTCATTGTGGAATTTACATCTGAAGTTATTGTGTTCAATGATACAGTATTATTTGAACCGCCGACAATTAATCCTGTTAGAGTACCTGTTATATTGTTTTGAGTTATCGTATTATGGGAAGAGATTGTATTATTTTCTACTATCATAATTCCTGTTGAATTTGTTCCTGATTTAATAATATTCTCATTAATCAAATTATTTGAACCGGAAACAGATATTCCCATATTGGATCCTGTTATACTGTTTTTAGTTATAGTATTATTATTAGATGGATTAATAATATCATTATTCAAATTGTCAAAATTCGATAAGAATATTCCAATAGAGTTCAGATTAGAATTTACTCCAGAATTTATAGTATTCAGGGATACAGTATTATTTGAACCACCAACAACTATCCCCATAAGACTAGTTATATTGTTTTGAGTTATCGTATTATGAGAAGAAATCGTATTATTATCTTCTATCATAATTCCTGTTGAATTTGTTCCTGATTTAATAATATTCTCATTAATCAAATTATTTGACCCATCAAGGATATTAATTCCATCGGTGGTAGTAATATTATTTTTGACTATTGTACAATTTTTAGTGCCATTTAAAAATATTCCACCAGTACCGTTTAGTCCGTTACTGATGATTGTGAATCCATAAATAATTGTACCATTACCCTTGGAATTTATCTTGAATGCGTCAGAATTCCCAGTTGGTTGTACAATTACTTTTCCATAAGCAGTTAAATTTAGTTTATTATTAATTACAATGTTTTCATTGTAAGGCGTGCCATTAGTGTTAGGGTATACTGTTATGTTATATCCATCTTTAGCAGCAGCTACAGCACTGCTTATATTATGATAGTTATAAGCTGATCCGGGACCTACAGTGTAATTAGCTGCTGAAACAGCCCCACATGAAAGTAGAGTTAATAGAAATGTGATTGATAGTATTATTGCTTGTTTTTTTATCGTATTTTCCACCTCCAATTCGATTTTTTTGTAGTATTACTACATTTTTCGAGTATTACTGGATGTCCATATAAATTTTTCTATTTAAATTTTTAAGCTTTTAAAATACTTCATGAACCTGTAAAATAATTAAAAACACCATTAAATGATTCATTAACTATTTATAAAAAAAATATTGGGTTTTAAATTGATTTCTTTTAAACTACCTGTCATTTAACTGAATTCTTTTTCAGAATTACTTTAAAAAAGGATCGGATGAATTTAATATCTGTATATGCTTTTGATTGCTGATATCATGGTATTCATTAAAATATTGTTGAATTATATTTTGAAACAAAAAAAATGAAAATAAATTATCTTCCTTCTTCACCAACTTAGCCCATAATAATGCTATTAGTATAATAATGCTTATTGCTGAGCCAATTTCATGAGATGGTAAATTATTTTAATAACTTATTAATTAATTCTAACTAAATAATATTTATTTATAATCTAATTATAAAAAGCATACTACATATGCTATTTTTTATTATTATTTCTTCTCATATGCTCTCTTGGGTAAATGTCAGTAAATATCACCAACTTACTGATACACCCTGAGGGAATGTTTGAATCAGATTTTTAAATCTTATCGAAATAATGATTAGAGAACTTAGTAAGAGACCTAGTCAGTTGAACTTAATATAATATTTGGAGGAATGTAGAATGAGAGTGAGTGAGGGAGTGTCTGATGGAAATATCGCAGAATTATATAATCCTGAACAGTTTCAGGAACATGAGGAAGTTATTGTATTCACTAGGGAAGATTTCCATCGTACTTACAATTCTATCCGTGGACAGATTGATTATATTAATAAAGTAGATATGCATCTTGATAGAGTTGAAGAATGGAAGTTAATGGGTTATTGGACTAAAATCTTAGAGCGAATTAATATCCTGGATATAAATATGAATTCAATGTTCAAACAGAGAAGAAGATTGCAGTATCTGCAAACAAAGTATCAGTACAATTAAAGCATTCAATTTGAATTATTTTATGATTAGTTGTTGAGAGCAATGAGGCATAGTTATGGCATCATGGATGAACGGAAAATATTGTTATACAAACCCCATTTATTCTTGAAAGGTAATGACCTATTAATATTCCCTAGTAAAGACTTTCAAAAGTGGCACGGAGATATAAAAGAGTATATAGATGGTTTATACCAAATAAACTCTATAAATCTGGAGAATGGTAAATCCATTAACATAAACGATCTTAATTTGGTTTCAGGTTTACTTACTAATATCACAGAGGAACTGGAACATTTATTCGACTCCAAAAGATTATCCGATTTCTCCTTCCATTATGTCTCTACTCTCGATGAGGAATACACGAAACGGAGGGAAAATTGGTACACTAGTGATATGATGAAATGTGATATGAGAATCCCTGTTAAACCATCCATTACTCCATGGATTCAGCACCAGAATATGATGGAAATAATAG
>JACWMK010000117.1 GCA_015661405.1 Methanobacterium sp. | reverse complement strand
TTGTATCGACTTTTTATTCCAAAATCATTCATAGCTTGAATGCATTTAGTTACAAACCATTCTTGGTAACATAAAAAGTTTGAGGGAAATGTACCACCCATAATTATTAATTCTACTTTATCTAAGGGGTGTCCAATACTTTCCAACTGCAGTAGGCGGTTATATACTTGCAGGTATGGGTTGAATTGATACATTCTTGCCCTTAGTGCTGCGGGTTCCTCTCCTGTATAACTGGGTGGTGCTTTTTCACTTTCCGGGCAGTAAGTGCATCTTCCATGGGGACATTCATGTGGTTTACACATTACCGCTACAATCGCCACACCGGAGAGTGTTCGAGTTGGTTTCTTTTTAATTATTGGTGCAATTAAAATTCGTTCTTCTCTTGTGGCTTTTTCTAATATCTGAGCATTGCTCATGAATTTTAGTAAATTGTAATCACGACATGCCTTATGTTTAGCCTTCTCGAGATCCCTTTGAGTTTTTATTTTACCTTCCAGTATTCCTTTTATTATAAACCTGTAAGCATCGTCCATCCATTTACTCCTAAAAAAAATATAATTAAATTTTTATTATTAATTAGTTTAAAAAAACTTTTTTTTTATAAATATAATTTCAAAAAGTATCATTCTTTTTTATAATGTTAAAAAAAGGTTTTACTGAGATAATGTGGTTTTCTTCATCTCTAAAGCCTTCATTACATCAGTTTTTGATATTATTCCCACTAATTGACCATTTTCAAGAACGGGTAATCTACCTATCCTGTTATTAGTGAGTTTTTCCAAGGTTGAAGCCACTTCTTCACGGGGATCAGTTACTACTACCTTTTTAGTCATGAATTCTTCAACCGTCCGATATCTTTGGTCTTCAGGTAATTTGGAGATATCATGGAATGTGATGATCCCTTTAATTTCTCCATCCTGAATAACCGGATAACCCATATGTTTATGTTGGAACATAAGTTTTAACACACTATCCACTGAATCGGATGGATTCACAGTTTTCACTTCACTACTCATGATATCCTTGACACGTATTCCCTCTAATAAAGTATTAGTCATCGATACATTATATTCCTGATCCGCTCCTACGTATACGAAAATAGCTATAAATATTAAGAAAGGATTTACGATTAATATGCCGATTATAGCCATAACTATAGCTAATTGTTTTCCAATTGAAGCCGCGAGCTTAGTTGCCCTTATAAAATTCATTCTCTCCGCTAAATAAGCTCTTAAAACTCTCCCACCATCCATAGGGAAGGCTGGAAGTAGGTTAAATAATCCTAAGAGTAAATTTAACAGGATAGTGTAGTAAAGCAGGAAGTTTAAATCAGTAGATAGTGCATGTCCAAAATATAGATAAAATGGATATAATACACCAGCAATTACTAAGTTTGACAGTGGACCTACAACAGCTATCCTTAACTCTTGATGAGGATCCTTGGGTAGTTCCTTCATTTGGGATACTCCCCCTATCGGAAGGAGAACAACCCGTTCTATTTCAACACCATAACCTACAGCAACATAACAATGAGTTAACTCATGTATCACCACTGCAACAAAGAGTAAAGTGATGAGGACCGCGATGGTTAAACTCACGCCTGGTATTAGATTGAATAAAGCCACAAAATAGATGGCTAACATTAAAAGTAGGAAGGAAATGTGTAATTCTATAGGAATTCCAAATACACTGAAAATTTTTAGGGAATAGTTCATAATATTTATATTAATGATTTAATATTTTAATTTATTTAATTTAAGTGAACTTAATTAAATGAATTTAGTGTAAAATCAATGAATGATACTGTAATATAATTTAAATTTTATAAAAAAAATTTACTATTTTAAATTAATTTTTACGAGACTATTTCTTAATTTATGAATAAAAATTATATAGCTTTAAAAACAGAATTAATTCTAAAGAGGTGTTATAAAAGTGAAGGTAACAGAATTTTTAGGCAGAAGAGTTGTAGATAAAAAGGCTATGGAAATCGGTAAAATATCTGATTTAATCATAGAACCTAAAGAATCAATAATAACTGGAATTCAAATATCCACTGGAGAATTTGGACTTAGAAGAACGGATTTATTCATCACACCTGATGATATAGATGAAATTGGAGATTACATCCTCCTTAAAGTTTCAAAAGATGAAATAAAAGGAGTCGGAGAAAAGGAAAAAGAAGAAAAAAATCCTCAGGAAAAACCTGTATCATCCACATTAAAATTCTAATCCCATAATCAATTAAAAAAAAATTGATTTGTGAATTATAAATCAATTTTTAAGATCATTTTTTTTTATTCATTATTTTTGAATATTTTAAATAATATTTTAAATAATTCAAGGGGATTTAATAAAAAATGGAAGCAAATAAAAACATTTTAATCGGTTCACACACAAGATACACTGGTACTGGTAGTACTGGTGAAATTATAGATATTAGGACCGATGAAGAAGGAACATGGGCAAAAATTGACACTACAAAATTATGGTATAATAGTCAATTTCTAGAAGTAATAGATGAAAAAGAATACCAGCGAATAAAAAGTAAAGAAAAAATATTAAATGGCAAAGAAAAAGTTAAAAAAGAAGTGAGCTTCAAAAAGAAACTAGAAGAAATAGATATGAGCTCTGAACTTTGTGATGGCGGAGGTTAAAAAAAAACCTCTTAATGAATTCTTTACTAATTTAGAATACTATTTTAATTCAAAATAAATTCAAATATTGATATAATGATAAAACTGTAAATATAAAATCTAATCCATTTTTTTTTTAAAACTATTATTTTTTTTTAAATTATAATTCACGAAAAAAAAATGATCCAATATAAAATCAAAATCGCTAGATCACTCTTTTAACCTTAAAAAATTCTAATTTTTTATCAAATTTTACAAATTTTTTATCATGATTAAATATGGATTCTTGTTTAAACTTAAAAAATTAAATAGGAACTTATAAATAAACGTTTTGCATTTTATTTATAATATGGATCAATATACTGATAATACAGGATTAGTGAATGAATTAAAAACCTGTAAAAAGTATATACTTCACGATTTAAAGAAAAGAGACTGGCTTACTAAATATGTCAAAGAGCAAGTAGATCCAGTTAATTCCGACTTTAAAAAGAAGGAATACTCTTATTTTAATGATAATATCTTTGATAATAATGTATTTATTGATTACATCTTATTAGACGAAGATTACACGGTTCTAGCAATTATAGAATATAAAAAATATTCTATAAATGAAAATGAAGGACGAACTCAAGCTAAAACTTATATTGAAAGTATTGAAGAACAATTAAACTATAAAATTCCTATTTTCTTAACTAACGGCCGAATATGGAGTTTAATTGATGAAGATAAAGTTGAAAGAAAAGTCAGCGGGCCATTCTCACAAGATGATCTTAGACGACGTAAAGAACTTCACAAAAAGAAGAGAAACCCCAAAGAGGTTAAAATAAATTCTTTAATTGTTGATAGGGCTCGAAGAAGGTAATAAAAAAGCCTTAGTTCAAATGGCAACAGGCACAGGAAAAACACGAGTCGCGATGGCTATTATTAATCTACTTATCAATTCTAATTATGTACGTAATGTATTATTCATAGCTGATAGAATAGCATTAGTTAATCAGGCTAAATCAGATGGATTCAAAGAATTCTTTAGTGAACCAGTATCAGATTTACGGGATGGCTTCACCACTACCGGTAGACTATACGTTTCCACTATACAAACATTAATGCAAGGCAGTGAAGAAAAATTCTTCGAAAGATTCAGCCCCGGATTCTTCGATTTAATCGTGTTTGATGAAGCTCACCGCTCCATATATGACCGAAATAACTTACTCAACAAATATTTCGATGCCATTAAAATTGGATTAACCGCAACACCTAGTGAAATTGAATTAAGAAACACGTATGAATTATTTGATTGTCCTGATGGCGAACCAACCGTAGAATATTCATATGATAAAGCAGTTCTAGACGGGGTTCTAGTACCGTACCGTGCAGAAATAATCAGTACAGAAGTATTATCCAATGGTATCACTGGTGGAGAACTTACCCCGGATTTAAAGGAGCAGTTAAGAAGGCAGGAATATGATCCTGAATTAATAGAATTTACTGGATCACAATTTGATCGAGTATTCATGG
>JACWMK010000116.1 GCA_015661405.1 Methanobacterium sp. | reverse complement strand
ATACCGATAAATAATGTTCGGTAATCTGGTTTAGGTTTAATTTTAGATTCACCGCAAACTAAACAACGTTCATACATTTAAACCTCTCCTTCTAAAATTTCAGCAGCAGTTTTACTTTTACTGTTTATTGCTCGCATAATTATAGATGTAAAACGATTATATTGGTTATCTGAGAATGTCAAATTGCAATGATGGCATAAATGTCAGAGCTCCTGTTCTGGAAGTTCTTTTAAATAGAAATATTCCATAGTTTCCCTGCAGTTGGGGCATTCCCTGAAATCAGATCCAGACTCTTTTCTTTTCATCTCTATTTCTTCGATCTGGTTCCTGGTGAACTCATACCAACTTAAAAAATTATTTTTAGGAATTATAACTAATTCCCTTTGTTTTAACTTCTCAATGTTCTTTAAATCCTCTTTTGCTATCGTTTTAATGTTTTCCATAATATCACTCCTCGTATGGGTTCAACTACATTGAGTAACATTAACGAGGTTAACCCGAGAGAGCATATGAGAAGTATCTAAAAATAATAATTTATTCAATGTATATTAAATATGAAAATTGAATAATAAGAAATAGTTATAAAAGCTTTAATTGAATAGAAAATATAACTAGACCACTTATGAGGGTTATACAAAAAAATTGATTCAAAGTTATTAAAAAAAAATATATTATTAATTCTAGGAATGATTATCAATGGATGAATTAAATGAAAATTTTATATTTCAAAGTTTTGATAATTTAATCAAGGACGGAAATGAAATTCTTAAATTAATTCAAGAATTACATCCAGGCGAATCACTAATAGGTGATGACATTATCAAATTGAATTCATGGGTAAATAAAAGTAAAAAACTAATTCATGGGCTTATCCTAGATATACTGAGTATTCTATAATTCTACAGAATTTATTATATGAAAACAAGTTTTCTTATATAACTGAAGATAGTTTAATAATGTTAATACTCTTTTATGTTGTCTCCAAGGAGCCTACAGTGACCATTATAAACATGAAGATTAAAAAAAAACTTATGAATATTAATTTTATTGATATAGATCAAAATATTTTGTTTATCCTATTTTCGTTAAATGAGCATGTACATAATCAACTATTTTATAATCACCTAAAGGCACAAAACCTTGATCTAGAGTGTATGTTTCATATTTTTGTACAATGAAGATAATTTTTCCTTTGTGATTCAGCAAATTTGTAGTGACTCTATTATAAACTTGTGTATTATTCAATTCAGTATCTTGAGGCCAATCTATTAATAATGGGTTTTCTTGTGAGTTATAAATCAAATGGACAATCTGGGACGATTACATAATCAGTAGATCCATCATCAAATGGTCATTTCCCAATTTTGATAGGTCTGTTTTAAAACACTTTCAATGCATGTTCTAATGTATTTTTCATGATTATAGGTTGGAGTTATTATGGAAACTAAAGGATTCTTTACAGAATGGTTTTTTATTGATTTTGGTTTCAATGTTTCCATATTAATTACCGGAAGCAAAGATGTTAAACATATCTTCCATGCTTAAAATTCTCCCACTCAAGCCAATGATCTTCCCAATCACAGTAATCTTCGGATTCAAGGAACTCTAAAGCAGATAGAATAAACTCAATTTGCTTATTAACAATAAAATCTGTACCTTTGAAATTATTTGTTATTTCAATCCATTCTGGTAGTTTTTCTTTCTGTTTTGGCTCAAGTCGTTCTCCTAACCTAATAGACTTAAAACATTTGTCAATGAATTCACTAACTTTTTTTTTATAAGAAGCAAACCCTGCTAATTCATATTTTCTTTTTTTATCCATTTTTCAAAATCTCCATGTTAATACAGGAGTAATTATTTGTTATTATTAAACTTTTTTAATCCTCATTAATCTATTAAACTGGTCAAATATTCCCTGGCGGAACGTAACCAGTTTTATCTGTTAATTAAACCATATTATAAACAATGTAAAATCTGGACACTAACTGTTAATTAGTAAAGAAAATATGTTTATTAAAAAATTTAGTAAATTATTATCTTTAATAATATTAATTTAGAATTTCTTATTTTATTTTCCTTTAATTAGCAGATGTTTTCGAATATATAAGCAGCTTTAAATAGTGATAATCAAGCAATGCCATACTCATCAGGTGTTTATAAAAGATTATTTAACTAATGATATTATGGAATTGCAAATGGATATTAAACTAGTAAATAATCAAATTCAAATGGTTAATGACCTTAAAAATGGTGATTTATCAGATGCTATATCATTAGCTTCGGATTCAAAAGATTATAGTACAGATTCTTTGAACTATAAAAATAATGATGATGAAATTTTGGTATCTAATCCAGGTAAATTCCAATTCTTAAACACGTAATGAAAAATTTACATTTTCTTCAATGTTTAATGTTTATTGTTCCAACTCCATGGATGGAAATCATTTTAGTATCCCACTCTGATTTTATATCAAAGACAACTGTAACTAATCCCATATCTCTATCCCATCCGATATCCCGTACCCCATCTTTTCCTACTTCATAAATCTTTCCATTTGCTCTTAGTTTTTTAATTGCCATATTAAAACCTCTAAACAATTTGTGTAATTATTATCCTTTTATATTATTTAAATTTGGATAAACACCCCAAAATTATTTAGTTTTAAACAAAAAATTATACAAATTTTCAACATTAAAATATTCTAAATATTCTTCATGATATTTTACAATGGCAATCACTGCAGAGCGGTAATCTCGAATCCGGATCTAAACGTAAATCTGGATATTTACTATATCCAAACATATGATGAATCGTTGAGTTCTCATTAGACCCGCATTTAATACATTTATGCCCCCATATTTGGTATACATGAGCCTGGAATCTATTTTCATACTCCTAAGGCTGTTAATTAGTGTATGCATTGTTTTGAATCTCTACGAGCCCATTAATTGGGGTTACTAAGTTTGGGCACTGTTTTTTAACTTATTAAAATGTGGAAGCAATTTTTGCACTAAATCATAGTTTCCTTTTTGGAGATTTGATAAAATATACTTGTACCAACCGAGATTATCAGCAAATTCAGCAATTGGGCGTCATGATGGACTTTTGGCAACAAAATTAGCTGATATTTTATCATAAAGGAAATTAACTTCTTCTTTTATATTAGAATCAAGCTCATCATTATTATCTAGGAAATCATAGCATTTATCTATCAAATTAATAGCTTGTAGTTTAAATCTTTTATAATTTTATTATCATTCAAATTACCAATCCCCCGTTATTACATTAAAAAAACGATTCTAATATTTACAATTTACCAAATTATATTGGAGTTGAAGTAATACTTTTAATGTTTAAAGAGAGCTAAAATCTGCTAAGCGGAAGGCACAGATCCAGTTATTGGTTATTATTACCCTAAATTTTATTATTCACATCATTTTCTAATATAATATATGGTTTACAAACAATCGAAAAGTTTTACATCATTAACACAAAAGAAGGTTAAACAAATGTTTATACCCTTAATATCTTATTGGAAGCTGCAAACATCAAGGATGGTGATTATATATGGATAGAAAATATGAAAACGTGGTTTTTGCAATTTTAATGGCCATTGTAATCACAATACCAATGGCATTTTTCATGACATTGATCAAT
>JACWMK010000115.1 GCA_015661405.1 Methanobacterium sp. | reverse complement strand
ACTCAATGGCGAAGGATTTGTTCTATAATGAAATAGCTTACCATCTCCTTCAAACGGCAAACAAAAGACGAAAGTAGATCTTGAATTACGTTTTGCCGTTCTAGGGTCTTTTATTTCGATGGCTTCGCCCGAAATCGCTTCAAAGTTAATATAAGGTATATCCACTTTAAATTCATCGAACAAATAATTTGTATAGTCACTTTCGTTTACATTAAGAATATAATCCTCTGATTCTTCATCTATGCGATTTATCAATTTATTATCATTTCCGCTTAAGTAATCGTCCACTGTCGAAGAGCAGGCGAAAATGTGAAATTTTCCATGCAACATTTTTTTCCCAACATACAAGATATTCTTCTAAATACCATAATTACTAACTATTTTATCTTTGAACATTATTCTTCCGTTAACATCTTATTAAGGCTTATAAAGAAGTATGGATGTTATAAGCTGCAGGATCATTGGAATAATCCAATAAGCGTTACCCTTTAATAAATCAATAGTGCTTAAAGAGGCCTGAATTTCTGATTTACTTATACAATCGTTCTTAAACTCCTCTTCAATATTTTTGAGTGCTTCTTTAATCTCTTCCATGTTTTGAACGTTTTCTTCATCAATTCTATTATAAATCTGGTTGAAACTTTCATCAATGTTTATACTGGCATGGTTAGAGTTTATAATGACGTTACTACTATTTTGTATTATATTCTGAGTAACACTAATTGGTGGAAATAAATTATTAAAAAGTGAATTATCTTCGATAATGTCTCTGCCACGATTATTAATTTTAACAAAAAATCCATCAAAATTATGTACTACTTCAATATAATTATCATTTTCTAGATAACTAATATTAAAAAATAACTTATTATCATCAATATTCAATTCATTCTGTAACTCATGATTTGACAATCCACTACCATATGGATTATGTTTTGCATGATCATATAAGATCTCTAATATTCTTCTCTTAGGCTCAACCTCCACAATTTTTGAAGAATTCTGATTGAATCTGGGAGGTATGGCATTATGATATATTTTCGCGTAGTATTCATGCATTGTTGAAACGTCTTCTAAATTAATAATTTTATTATCTAATCGGAAATTACATCCGGTGCCTGTAAAATGAAATAACTGAGGTGTTTCACGAAGGAAAAATTTACAGAAACTTTTGATTTTATCGTCAGAATTGAAATATTTTGATGGAAAATCTTTCACGTATATAACATTCTTATAATTCTGATAATCATGATTATATTTTTCAGCGAAGAATCTAACTATTTTCAAAAAAAGTTCAACATCTTCCTCTGAATTATCACACAAAGCAATTCCGAGTGGTAAAAGGCTTGTAACTTCTGCTTGATCATAATAATGAATAAAATATCCATTTAGACTATTTTCACTAGTACCAATTGAATTTAAATTCACTCCATCTTTAAATATATATTTAAGCGCTATTTTTATTTCATTATTTTCAGGCCAATGATCACTACTTTTCCAGTAAGAATAAATAAAATTTAATAATTCTCTTTCAATATCAGTTAATTCTTTTTTCCACTCTTCAAGCATGAAAAAACCTATCAAATTTTATTGCTCGCATTAGATTAATCTTATAATTTTTTGTTAGTTTAAACTATTAAAGAACTTAACTACTTCCACCTATAACGCTCGCATAGACTTTTGAAAATAAATGATTCCATCCGAATTGAATAAGAAAAAGAGATTGTAATTCTAAGAAAACCTAGAAGCGAGCCCGTGAAATCTATGGTTTTATTTTTAAGTTGCTCGAAAGTAGTGAAAATAGGATAGTTGGGCTATATCAAGTGGGTTATATCTATAGACTTCGATAATTTAATTATATTAAAAAATAAAAAGTATAAAGGATTTAACCCTTCATTGCTCATTTTTAAATTTTGGTTGTAGTGAAACTAGTACTAGTTAAAGCTAATGGGTTGCCTGCTTGATCAGTTACACAACCTGTGTGTAAGATTATCGTGTATTTTATTGATTTAGTTAGAGAAGTTTTGGGTGTTATTGTTAACGTATTACCATTAATAGATGTTGTAAATGGTATTGCTGTTCCACTGCTATTCTCAAATTGAATACTCAAGTTACCTGCTTTGATAGGTTCATTGAATGTAATTGTAAATGTTCTATTCGTTGATACATTAAGAGCTCCATTAAGCGGGTTAACACTTTTTATCGTAGGTGCAGGGCCAACACTGAAACTACTACTCCAAATTGCGAGTGGATTACCTGCAAGGTCAGTCACACTGCCCGTGTGCAAGGTTAAACTGTACTTGGTATCATTGGTTAAAGGATTAGTAGGTGTTATAGTTAAAACAGTACCATTAATAGACGTTTTAAACGTGATAGCTGTTCCATTACTGCTTGTAAATACAAACCAATTAGTCCCCGCTTTAACAGGTTTACTGAAAGTAATTTTAATAGTCGTATTGTTAGCTATGTTCACCGATCCATTAACCGGATTAACTGCTGTTACCTTAGGTGGAATAGTATCGATTGTAACTAGTGTTGATACTGTTTGATTGTCCATTTTAGCAGAAACATTAGCAGTACCATTCACTGATCCTGCTTTTAAAGTAGATTGTGCACTACCATTTACTGTGGATGATTGAGTTCCTATAGTTCCTAATGTTGTAGTAAATTTTACAGGTATTCCGTTTGGAACATGGCCATTTGTTGGATTGTGATAAATACCATTGGAATCGTGTTGTAAATCAGCTGTTATGATTGATGTACCATTTGCTTTAATAATAGTTGAACTTGCATTTAATGTTAAAATTAACCAAGGAGTAACTGATACATTACCATATACCTGACTAGTTGGATTAACATTGGAACCCCACCAATTATACTGAGCATTCAATGTTCCACCATTATAGATGGCGCTGCCTTTCGTTGCAGTGTTTCCAACTATCCGGTTGAAATTAACATTAGCTGTACCATAATTGTCGATTGCACCACCATCAGAATTTGTTGTGTTTTTTGTGAATGTGCTACCTGATACATTCAAAGAACCACCACCATCTTCAATAGCACCACCACCCGTAGTTGCATCATTACCAATAAAATTACTGCCTGTAACATTCAAAGAGCCAGTATTGAAAATTGCACCACCAGCTTCACTTGTTGCGGTATTATTGGTGAAAGTATTGGCAGTAATATTTAAAGTACCCCAGTTGAAGATTGCACCACCACCACCATTAAAACCTGTTGCGTTGTTTGTGATGAAGGTACTGTTAGTTACATTCAAAGTTCCATACTCACCATTGTAAATTGCACCACCAGCACTATACTCATCATCACTAATTACAGTGTTGTTAGTGAAGGTGCTATGGTTTACTGTAGCAATATCACCCTCGTTGTAGATTGCACCACCATAACTAAAATAATCACTTTTCGCAGTGTTGTTGGTGAAGGTACATCCTGTCACATTCAAAATACCATAATAATTATCGATTGCTCCTCCAAAAGACTTAATGTATAAATTTCCTGATTCTGTTCCTATGGCATTGTTACCTGTGAATGTACAATTGTTAACAGTCAATGTACCATGATAGTTTAGAATTGCACCACCGTTAGGTGCTGCACAATTAGTAAAAGTGCTACTGGTCACATTCAAGTTACCATTATTGT
>JACWMK010000047.1 GCA_015661405.1 Methanobacterium sp. | reverse complement strand
TAAATAAGAGAGTATTCCATGTGCATCATTCCTTTAATAAGTTTTATATATCTAAAATATAGAGCTTCTACTTCTTATCTCTTACTAGAAAATTGTAGATGGTTAAGTTACTGTAGATTTATTTCATCCATTTAATTGAAAGAAAAGAGAAAAAATTATATAACGGGCTAATTACATATTTTTTTTGAGGGATGTATTTTTTTAGTAAATATTAGGAGTGAAAAAAATATGGTAATTGAATGGAGACCGTTAATAGTCGGTATATTATTTACTCTAGCCATATACGCCGTATCTGTGCTGTCAAGCCAAAGTGCTATAGCTTTCCTCGCTTTGTTACTGGGAGGGGCAGTAGTTGGTGTTATGATTGGAGGAGAAATTAAAGATTCATTAATTAATGGAATAATTTTTGGGGTAATAACCAGTGTTATCATTTTCATAGTAACTGTAATTGAGATACTCACATCAGCATTAGGCTCAGCAATATTAGGCCTCTATGTCGAAGAATTATTACTAATTTTAGGTATAGAAATAGTTCTTGCAATAGTTGGTAGTGTATTGGGAAGTTACATAAGATCAGAAGCTTTAATGACTGATGATTAAATTTATGAAAATTCAATAATTATTACTTTCAAATCTTAATATTTTTTTTTAAAGTCAATCTAATTTTTTTTGTTTAAAAAAAAAATGGAGTGTACACATTTACTAAAATTTTATTAAATATTAAATTATTAGGAAAAAAATATACATGAAAATCGATCAAAAAAGTATTGGTATAGGATTTGTAGCTGCTTTTATTATCTTAATTCTTGCTTACCTTGGATATTTTGTTCCTTATTTTGGAATATACTTAGTTCCCATTATTGGTGGTATGGTAACAGGATATCTGGTTAACAGTGATATTAAATCGGGAATGATGCATGGGACAGTTGTAGGTATTTTTATTGGAATTGCAAGTATTGCATTATTATATTTAAGATTTAATGCGAATCCTAAGTTAGCTGGTACACTGCTTATTTTCGGGTTGTGGTATTTAGGAACCTTTATAATCCTTGGATTATTGGGCGGGGCTTTAGGATCCATAATTAAACAGAGAATTAAATAATTTTTTTTTAATAGAAATATTTAATTTTTATAAAATAAATTGTTTTGTTGATCTAAAAAAAAAATAATAAAATCTTGAATTTAAAATTTAGTGGTATTTATATAAAATGTTAAACTGGAAAGCAATTGGGATAGGTGCTCTAATTAACGCTTTTTTAACTATCTTATTAGTCTTAGCTTTCTTTCCCTTCTTTTTTCTAGGACCATTAATTGGAGGATTTCTAACAGCTTACCTCAATAATGGATATGAGAATTATGATGAAAATGACGGGATTATTGGTGGAGCGCTTTCTGGTGTAATTGGTGGTATAATAATCGGTTTATTATTCATTTTAGGATTTGGAGCTATAAGTGCCATTATAGGTTTAATATTCATCAAAATTGGAGTTATAGCTAGTGCCATAACTTTAATAGTAGGATTAGTTATAACTGTTCTTTCTATATTTCTAGGTGCAATCCTAGGAGCCATAGGTGGATTTATCGGAGTTGTTGTAAAACAAGAGGAATATTAAATTAATTATCTATATAAGTCTAAAATGATTTGAGTTTTATTGTTTATTTTCCAAAAATCTTAATGTTACAAGCATCAGCATCAAGGTCGACTAAATCTCCATCCTTCACTAAATCAAATATATCATCATTCGGCTGATCTACCATAGCTATACCTGCCATTATAGCTCCAGTGGCAATGATTGGCTCTGCTTCTAAGGCTATTATAGCTAAAGGGGCTGTATTATTCTTATGCATTTGATATAATACATAGGATCCAACAGTGGAACCTTTACCTGATGGCATAACAAGTATCTTTCCACTTATTATCCTGCCATACAATTCATGATGAGGATCAATGATCATACCAGTATTCGGATCAACTCCTCCTAAAAAACTTATAGAATCTCTAGTTATAATTACTTCACCCTGAGCATGTCCTTTGGATATTTTCCTGCATTTTATGATCGTTGGCTTCATAAATGAACATTTCCTAATTTCTAATTTATAAATTAGATCAATTTATTGATACTATAAAATTATCTTAAAAAAAAATCGCGTTAATTTTAATTTAATTAATTAAACATCCTAAAAAAAAAATAAAAAAATTAGGATTTTTTATTTGAGGTTTAGTTTTATTGAGCCTATTCTTGGTGCCAAGTAGTTGTAGAATACTGCTGCTAGAGCCACGATTATGAAATACATTACGAAATTTCTTATAATGTCTTCTATAAGGGCTTCAAAACCACCTAATGGGTGTCCTGTTGCACTGAGTGATATCAATTGTCCAAGTCCTTGTAGTAATCCGAATATTGCAAATACTACTGCTAAAGATAGTGCTGTTGGTACTACTGGTATGGATTTTAGTTCGTATAATGTTCCGCTGATTGCTGCGAAATTTAATTTCACTTTAGCAACTCTGGTAGCCAGATAATTGTAGAATATTGCTGCAAGTGCGTTAACTATGAATCCTACTATGAATACTACTATGGGTAATACAATTATTAGTATTATAGCTCCCACAATGCCTGCTGTTCCCACGGCTGCTCCGGTTGGTATGGTTGCGTTGGTAATGTGATTGTTAGTTAAGTTTGTTAGGTTAGTTAGATTAGTTGAGTTAGTGATGTTAGTTAGATTAGTTGAGTTTATCGCGGCAACGATGGCTTTTGATATCTTTGGGATTGAACTACTTAATAGTGCGATTATTGGTGCTAAAGCTGCTGCCAGGAATAATCCTATTATAAATGCCCATATGGCTTCAATACTTGCTAGTATAAGGGCAAATGATACCACAGGAACTTCAGTCACGTCTTCCCCTTCTAATCCTAGTTTTATACCACCTAATCTTGGTACCAATGCGTTGTAAAGCAATGCGGTGAAGAAACTCGTTGATAAGTTAATGAAGAATGCGCTTATAGGATAAATAATAATTAATGCTACCCCTATGGCTGTAATTACTGCCCCAAAAACTGATGCTTGAGGTATTAAAAGTGCAACCGTTCCAAAAACTAGTAAAAGTATTACAGCTCCAATAAAAGCTAAAATCGCCTGTATTGTAGAACTCATCAGGGCGAATGGTGCTAGTTGGACTGATTTAATTTCTTTAATATCTACCATTTTTTTCACCTCCCTTAACCATTAATACTTAATTATACTGTATATTCTTTTATTACAGCCTATAATTAAATTTTTCTATAAATTAATGAATAAGATAAAAAAATAGTAAAAAATTTTGAAATAAATAAAAATAATTGCACATAAATTTTTTAGACAAAAAAATTAGATTTTAAGAAAAAAAATAATATTAAAACCAGTTATTTGATTCATTTAAAACATTTTTAACTATTTCTAAAGCAGAACCAAGATAAGTATGTGGATCCATTATCTCTACAATTTCTTCTAAGGACAGGTATCTCCTAATTTCTTCATTATCTGAAATAATTTCTTTAAGCCCTTTTCCAGTCTGATTAGCCTCAACAGAACAGATTCTAACCAAGTTATAAGCAGTTTGCCTTCCCACTCCACGTCTAGTTAAATCTGACATAACTCTTTCAGCCATAATCAATCCATGAGTGATATTAAGATTTCTTTCAATATTCTCAGGGTAGAATACTAAATTTTGGAATAATTTAATTGAAAGATTGATGATATAATCTGTCAGAATGCAAGATTCTGGGAAGATTATCCTCTCACATGAAGAGTTAGTAAGATCCCTTTCATGCCATAAAGGGTTATTCTCTAATGCCGGAGTAACATATGCCCGTATTACCCTAGATATTCCACATATCCTTTCTGCAGTTATAGGATTCATTTTATGAGGCATGGTACTACTACCCACCTGTTTTTCAGGATCAAAACTCTCCCCAATCTCATTAATTTCTGTCCTCTGCAGATTTCTAACTTCTACAGCTATTTTATCCAAAGTACTGGCAACATTAGCTAAGTGCATAATGAATTCCGCGTGATTATCCCGTTGAACTACTTGATTGGAAATTAATACTGGTTTAAGGTTTAATAGTTCTGATACTTTTTTATGAACGGATAACCCATCCGTCCCCAAAGCAGCTGTTGTTCCTACTGCACCAGTCATCATACCCACGCAAAGCCTACTTTCACATTCATCTATTCTTAAGATTTGACGATGAATTTCATCAGCCCATAATGCAAACTTCATACCATATGTTGTCGGTAATGCATGTTGTCCATGAGTTCTACCTATACAAACGTTCTTTATATTTTTCTCAGCAAGTGTTAAAAGAATTTTAGTGAATTTTATTAGTTTTTCCTTTAGAATTGTGATTGAATCTCTGAAAAGTAGTGATTGGGAAGTATCTATAATGTCATTTGAGGTGGCACCGAAATGAACATATTCTCCTGCATTACCATCGCATGCTTCAGCTAAAGCTTTTACTATGGAAGCTATATCATGTTTAGTCTCTTTTTCGATTTCAGCCACTCTTTCAGGGGTGACGTACTCTGTGTTTGCTTTGAATTTAATTTCTAAAGCAGCTTTCTCTGGGATTAAATTAAGGTATGCTTCGGATTCGGCAAGAGCTGCCTCAACTTCAAGCATTTTTTGAAGCTTGTTTTTATTATCCCAGACTTTCCGCATCTCTTCTGTTCCGTATCTAAATTCTATGGGATGGATAGCCATTTTATGATAACTCCTGATAAAAAAAAATTAAAAATTTCTAAAAAAAATATTTAAATAAATCCATATTATTTAATTTAAAAAAATTTAGTCTGTTAATAGTTTAAATTATTTTATGAAAATTCCTTTAAAAATTTTTTTAAATTTATGAGAATGAAAATCTTAGCGCAATACATAAAGCCGCTAGAATAACAGTCATAATTACTACCTGAATGGGTGTTAACTTGGGGCCTTTAGTTTCTTCCTCAAAATATCTTACCAGCCCAGCTCCGCTAGGAGGAAGGACTTTTTTATCTTTCTTTGCCATTTAAAATCACCTAAGAATTTAATAATTAATTAAAAGTAATTTGGTATAATATTTGTATAATATTAGATTTTCAACTCTATTTATACTTTGTTTAATATTAATAATATATAGATAAATTTTTTTTTTAACTTCAATAAGTACTCTTTAACTTATTAATAATTAAAGTTCAAATAAGCATTGGAATTCTTTTTAAGAGCTAATAAAAATAGTTATAGTAAAGTTTATAGTTGATCTTATCCAATTATTAAGAAGAACATCGAAGATTTAAAGAAATAATTTTTATAATTACTTAAAATTAGATAGGTAACGGTGTATTCATGGGATATTTTGAGAGTTTAGAAGAAGATACTGATAGATTATATGCCATAGCTAAACAAGCACGATCTAAGGGTTATGATATAGAATTAGAACCGGAGATTCCTCTTGCTAAGGATTTAGCTGAGAGGGTGGAAGGATTAGTAGGTCCTAAAGGTGTAGCCAATAAGATTAAAGAATTAGAGGATAAAATGTCCCGAGAAGAGTTGGCTTTCCAGATAGCTAGGGATATAGTTATTACAACTGATGTAGAGGGAATTGAAGATAGTTTAGAAATTAAAGAAAGTAAAGCTGATCAAGCCATAAGAACTGCCCTAGCAATTATCACAGAAGGGGTTGTAGCCGCTCCTTTAGAAGGAATCGCATATTTAAAAATAAAAAAGAACTTTGATCAGGGATTGTACCTAGCTGTTTACTTCGCAGGTCCCATAAGAAGTGCAGGTGGTACAGCCGCCGCATTAGCTGTTCTTATAGCTGATTATATTCGGATTTCTTTAGATTTAGATCCTTATAAACCTACGGATACGGAAATTGAACGATACGTAGAGGAAGTGGAGCTTTATGAATCAGAAGTCACTAATCTTCAGTATTCTCCTAGCCCTGAAGAAGTACGATTAGCAGCTAAAAACATTCCAGTAGAAGTAACTGGAGAACCTACTGATCACGTGGAAGTGTCTCACCGAGACTTGGAGAGGGTGGAGACCAATCAAATACGAGGCGGAGCTTTACTGGCTATGGTTGAAGGTATTATACAGAAAGCAACCAAAGTAAGGAAATACGCTAAAAAATTGGATATAAATGGATGGTATTGGCTTGAAAAATTTAGTAAAGACCATAAGGAGAAATCTGATGAAGATAAAGGTTCTAAAGTAGTTGACAAGTATATGCAGGATATTATTGGGGGAAGACCCGTCTTATCCTATCCGCATGCTAAAGGAGGATTCCGGTTAAGATATGGGAGAACTAGAAATAGTGGATTAGCTGCCATGGGAGTTCACCCTGCTACAATGCAAATTCTGGAATTTCTAGCTGTTGGAACCCAAATGAAGATAGAAAGACCAGGTAAAGGTAATTGTGTGATACCATGCGATAGTATAGAAGGCCCCATAGTAAAACTAAAGGATGGATCAGTTTTAAAAGTTAATTCAGAAGAGCAGGCAAAATCTATTAAACATCAAGTAGATGAAATCCTATTTTTAGGTGATATGCTGGTAGCTTTTGGTGAGTTCCTGCGAAATAATCTTGATCTGCTTCCATCTGCCTGGTGTGAAGAGTGGTGGATTCAAACCATTACAAATTCAACTGAATATACCCAGAACCTTGAGAAAAATCAAAAAGATTTAAAATCATTGCAAAATAATGAATTAAGCTCAATTAACGCTTTTGAAATCTCAAAAAAGTATAATGTACCTTTACATCCTAAATATACTTATTTTTATCATGATGCATCCATTAAGGAAATAAATAATCTCAAAAATTGGTTATCTACATCAAATCTGGATTTTAATAATGTTGAAAAATTTGAAAATGAAATTATACTGGATATTAAACCAGAAAAAAGAATATTGGAGATATTAGGAGTAGAGCACACCATTGAATCTAATAAAGTAGTTATTAATTCAGATAATGCACATGCACTCTTAAATACATTACCCGAACCGTTGCAATATGAGGAGGATCTATTAACATTGGATGCTATAAATAAAGTTTCTCCAGTGGAAATAATGGCTAAAGCCCCTACTTACCTGGGTGGTCGTGTGGGACGGCCTGAAAAAACCAAGGAACGTAAGATGAAGCCTGCTCCTCATGCTTTATTCCCCATAGGCAATAATGGTGGTAGTAGGCGTAATATTGTCGATGCAGCTAAGAAGGGAAGTATAACTGTGGAAATTGCTCGATGTAGATGTACGGAATGTGGAGTTGGGTCTGTGCAGGCTATCTGCCCTTCGTGTGGATCAAAGGCTTTACCTACCAGTTCTAGTAAAAAAAATATAAATTTAGCTAATTTATTGAAGAAAGCATTAGATAATGTGGGTATAAGAAAGATGGATGAAATTAAGGGGGTTATTGGTATGATATCTGAAGATAAGTTTCCTGAACCCCTTGAAAAAGGTATATTAAGGGCTAAAAATGGTGTTTTCACGTTTAAGGATGCCACTATCAGACATGATTCAACTAATTTACCCCTCACTCACTTCATTCCACGTGAAATTAAGGTTCCACATGAAAAACTTAAGGAATTAGGATACACTACAGATATAAATGGAGAAGAAATAGTTAATGATGAACAGATAGTAGAGATTAAGATTCAAGATGTAGTGATTTCAGAAAATTGTGCTGAATACCTTATAAAAGTGGCTAATTTTGTAGATGATCTTCTAGAGAAGTTTTATGGGTTAGATAGGTTTTATAATGTTCAGAGTAATTCGGATTTAGTGGGGCAGTTGGTGGTTGGTTTAGCTCCTCACACTTCTGCAGGTGTTTTAGGGCGTGTAGTAGGTTTCACTAGGGCTGCGGCTTGTTATGCTCATCCTTACTTCCATTCAGCTAAAAGAAGAAATTGTGATAGTGACGAAGATTCTATAATGCTTTTACTTGATGCTCTTCTCAATTTCTCTAAAATCTATTTACCTAGTTCTAGAGGTGGTCGTATGGATGCTCCTCTTGTTTTATCTTCCCGGATAGACCCTGAAGAGATAGATGATGAATCACATAATATTGATACTATGTCTCAACTACCCTTAGAGTTATATAAAAAAACTCTAGAGTTTAAAAAGCCTTCTGAAGTCATATCTCTGGTGGATAATGTTAATAAACGATTAGGAACAGAAAATCAGTATCATGGACTGATTTTCTCCCATGACACCTCTAGTATTCATAGTGGTCCTAAGCAGTGTTTATATAAGACACTTCCCACTATGAAGGAGAAGGTTGATGGACAAATTAAGTTAGCAGAGAAAATTAGAGCGGTGGATCCTCGTGGAGTGGTTGAAGGTGTTCTTAACTCCCATTTCCTTCCAGATATGGCTGGAAATGTAAGAGCGTTTTCCAGACAGAAAGTGCGTTGCACTAAATGTAATAAGAAGTATAGAAGAATTCCTCTCTCGGGAGAATGTGTTTGTGGAGGAAATCTAATTTTAAGCATACATAAGGGTTCTGTAGTTAAATATTTGGAAATATCTAAGGAATTATCGCAAAAATATCCTATTAATAATTATCTAATTCAGCGGATACAATTATTAGAACATGGTATAAACTCCTTATTTGAAAGTGATAAATCCAAACAGAGCTCATTAGATGTGTTTTTATGAATTGAAAAGTTATTTATATTATTATTACAAATAAAAACTATATTAATTAAAACCATGAGATGATTGTAGTAAAATAAATTCATTGTAAAAAAATATTATTTTTATAATAAAGAACGTTGAGGGGGATATAAAATCAAAAATGCACGTATTATGGCCACTCTTCCGACCAAAGCTCATAGTTGCGTAACGAAGAAGAATGGGATATATGAAAGATTCAATCATGAGAAAATAATTAAATCATGCCTGATGGTAGATGTTCCCATGTGGGCTGCAGAGAAAATAGCTTCACAAGTAGCTGCAGCAGCTTATGATAATATAAGCACAAAGGAGATCAAGATGTTAGTCTATGACTCCCTTAAAGTTATAGATGAGAAGTTAGCGGAACGTTATTTAGCTGCAAATACATTAAGAGTTAGAACTTCAAGGGATACTATTGAAAGTTTTGATCAAACCAAAATCGAAAAAACATTGGTTGTGGAAACTGGTGCTTCTGAAGAATTAGCTCGGAATATAGCCACTGACGTGCATAAAGAATTGAAAAGACTGCATTTAGAATACCTCACCGCTCCTATAATCAGGGAGATTGTGAACACTAAATTAGTGGAGTACGGTCTGGAAACATTACGGAGAAGATACACTAGGTTAGGAATACCTGTATACAACATCACTAATCTCATCCAGAATGGTTCACGAGATAATGCTAACATGATTCATAACCCGGAAACCGTGCATAAGTATGTTGCTGATGAAGCACTTAAACAATATGCTTTACTGCATATACTTCCTACTGAATTAGCTGACGCTCATATGGGTGGAGCAATACATATCCATGACCTTGAATTCTTTGCTGGACGTCCTTTAAACTGTCTACAACATGATTTACGCCTCTTCATTAAACACGGACTTAAAGTGGATGGAACCGGAGACCACACCTCAGTAGCCGGTCCACCCAAACATATTGAAACTTTAATGAATCATTCCGGAGAGATAATGCTAGCTGCTCAGCAAAATATGAGCGGTGGGCAGTCCATGAGTCTATGGAACGTTTTTGTAGCACCATTCGCTGCTGGTCTTCCCTATGGAAAAGTTAAACAAGCAGTACAGATGTTCATATTCAACTTAAATATGGCTTACGCTGCTCGTGGCAGTCAAGTACCTTTTACTTCTATAAATTTGGAATTCACAGTCCCCGAATTTCTGCAAAATGAACCAGCTTACGGGCCTGAAGGCAAGTTAGTTGGAGTATATGGTGATTTTGAGGATGAAACCCGAGCATTGCAAAGGGCATTCACTGAAACTCTTTTAACTGGAGATTCTGATGGAAAACCTCATCTTTTCCCTAACACTATCTATGCTATACGAGATAAAGTTTTAAAAGGTGAATTTGAAGAAGATTTAATGCGGGTGCATAATCTTTCTGCTAAATTCGGTACACCTTACTTTGCTAATATGTTACCTGATTATAGGGGTAATATGGCTAATTATATGGGTTGTCGTACTTCTCTTAATGATGATTGGACTGGAGATTGGTCACAGGATTGTTTACGTACAGGTAACTTAGCATTTGTTACTTTGAATCTTCCCAGAATAGCTTATAATAGTCGGGATGATGATGAAATATTTGATTATCTAGATTCTTATTTACACTTAGCTGAGGATGTGTTGCTTTTAAGAAGAGAACAAGCTGTGAATTGTCTGGATAATTATAATCTACTGCCGTTCCTTACTCAGGAAATGGATGGTGAAAGATATTATAGTATAGATAACGCTACATTATCCTTTGGTTTTGTAGGTCTTAACGAAATGCTAATGGCTCATTGTGGGGAAGGAATTGAAAATAAAGATGCACGTAAATTTGGTCTTAAAGTTATCAAGTACATGAATCAGAGAGCTTCTGAACTCAAGGATGAAACAGGTTTACGTTGGAGCGTTTTACAGACACCTGCAGAATCCACCGCCTATCGATTTGCTATGTTAGATAGGGAGAAATTTAAGAATAAAATCATAGTTCAGGGAGATGCAGAAGCTTCTTACTATACCAATTCTAGTCATGTACCTGTAAATTCTGATGTATTACTGCCAGAAAAAATTAAAATTGAGGAGAAATTCCATCCCCTTACCTTGGGTGGACATATATTCCATGCATTCATGGGAGAATCGTACTCTCAACCAGATTCTTTGATGAGCCTCACCAATAAAATCGCTCGTAAATCAGATTTAGGATTCTGGGCTTATAGTTCAGCTTTAAGTTTCTGTATCAAATGTAAGACCCTAATGAAAGGATTACAAGATAGTTGTGCAACTTGTGGCGAACAAACCGAAGTAGAATGGTATGATCGTATCACCGGATACGTACAACAAGTAGGACGTTCAAAATCAGCATCCGGCGGCTGGAATCCCGGTAAAATGAGGGAATTAATGGACAGGAAAAGATATTAAAATATTATTTTTTTTTTAAATTTTTATTTCAAAAATAGCATTTAATTAATGTTGGATAAATTTTACATTATAATTTCTATCTATATGCTTACTTTATGAATATTTAATTAAATAAGGAAACTATGAAAAAATGGAACATTATAAATTTATGTTTGAAGCAATTAAGGAAGCTAAAAGAAGTTTAAGTGAAGATGGTATTCCTATCGGTGCAGTATTGGTTAAAAACGATCAAATAATTAGTCGTGGGCATAATCAATTAGAACAAAAAAATTCGACAATATTACATGCAGAAATGGACTGTCTGGAGAACGCTGGTCATCTTAAAGGATCGGATTATAAAGAATGCACATTATATACCACACTTGTTCCCTGTGATATGTGTGCCGGTTTAGTGGTTCTTTATAAGATTCCTAAGGTAATTATGGGTGAAAATAAAACTTTTCCAGGGCCTGAAGATTATTTATTGAAACATGGAGTGGAGATCATTAATCTGAATTTAATTGAGTGTAAACAGATGATAGGGGATTATATCCAAAATAATCCTGAGATTTGGAATGAAGAAATTGATCGTGTGACTTGAAAGAGCTAAAAAATTTACCCCCTCTAACTCCACTTTTTTTAATAATTTTTTGATTTTTTATAATCCTGAACAGATTGTAATAGAGTGCCATCTTTAAGGGTTAATGGAAGTGTGACCGATTGAGAAGAAGTGCCAAAGCCATGTGCTATCATAGTGTGTCTACCAGGACCACCCGCCACCACTAGAATCACATCTTCAGGTGAACGAGTTATTCTAACGTTTCCATTAACCATCCACTGCTCATCCAGTTTTCTTCCACCACGATCTGCTAATTCAACAGGTACTAAAGTATTCTCATGTATATATCTTTTAACATCCTCTTTTTCCCAGCCATCATTTTCCACAGTTTGAGCATGTTCTGGCCCCATAATTACCAGTATTTCACCAGGTACGTGACTGTTATTACACCCAGCTACTGCTGCCGTATTCACTATTGTATTTAAAAGGTCTTCAGCAGTTTTACTACGGTGATCATTAACATTATGCGGTGCTTCAGCTGCCATAACTGTAACAGTGCTGTTTTCTAAATTAAAACCTCTTTCAACGTGTAATGGTTTCCAAGGATTTTCATTTTCCGCTTCACCAAAACAGAAACTATACTTTGCAGGTGAACCCATAGTTGCGTGATCACCAATTCCCGGAACTGCTCCTGCAATGTTAATTAGACAAAGACGTAATGCCCGACCAATGGTCGCATTTGCTATATTTCCCGGCCCCAAGCATCCTACACCACTGTTAACTGCAATTTCACGTGATATAGGACCATTTAATATGACGCATATAGCTACTGGATGAGTAGTGGCATTTACTCCGGGAAGATTGAATTGATCTTGACTGAGGGCTTGTACAGCATGTTGAATTACCGGCATAAAAGCAGGTATACAACCGGCCATTATTGAGTTGATAGCTATCTTTTCCACTGTTGCTTTACCTTGTTTTGGAGGAAGGATAGTTATTATATCATCAGAGTTATAGTCAGTGTAATTGAGGAATTTAAGAAGTTTTTCTTTAGTGGGTGGTATAATGGGAAGTCCATCAGTCAGTTTTCTCATGTAAAAATCGTAACTAACTTTTTCAATTTCAGGGTCAATGTATACTTCTAAATCGTTTTCATGACTACCGCAAAGTCTATTATTTATGAGTTCTTTATTTTTATTCTTATCCGAATCCTGGTTTTCTCCAATTAAATCATCAATAAGGCATCCACATGCATTTTCATTTATTTTTACTTTTTTATTATTAAGATGTTTATTTCCCATAATGATTTCCTCAGAACAATTAAATTTTTTTTGATTCAAAATAAGATTTTTTTTTAATCTAAACTAAGTAAAGCTTTTATTTTTGGAAGTATCTTTTCCGCTTTTCTCTCGACTTGCTCTCTGGATTGGGCGGCTATAGGATGTTCAATTTCCACGATTCTAAGATTTTCCATACCATTAGATCGGGCTAATTCATGGGCAAAAGTAGTGAATTTATTAGAGCAAATGGAGATAGTTGGGATTTTCTCTTTTTCCAGTCTGATAGCATCTAATATGACCCATGTAGTGCATGATCCACAGTCACCTATAGCTAGGATGGATAAATCAGCTTGAGTTGCTTTTTCGAGTTGTTTTGGTGTTGCAGGTGCGCCGGCAGGTTTTTTTACCCTTTCAAAATTGACGTTATTTAAATTATCTGCTATAATATTCAATATCTCATTTGCATTAGGTTTGGTGTTATCAAAAAGGGATATTTTATTTATATTTTCTGGAATAGGATTTATTTCCAATTTTAAAGCTTTACTTTCAGCCAATGGATTTAATATATCCTTTTCTACGATTTTTACTTTCATTATTTATCAACAAATTTTTTTTCAGTTAAATTTTAAGTAAAAAGTCATTCATAAATAGTTTTATTAAAATCTGTAATTGTTAATTAATATAAAATTTAGGTGATTTTAAATGAATTTAAATTGGATGGCCATCTGTGTATCATTCATTGTTACAATAGTAATAGCTTTTATTAGTGGAATATATTTACCGAAAAATATAGGTCTTATAGGACCAGTAATCGGTGGATTTATTGCAGGTTACATGGTGGGAGGGCATTACACGGATGGAATTATAAACGGCGGAATTCCAGCCGGTATAGCTGGACTTATATATTTAATAACTGTTGTGTTGTTATTCGGAAGCCAAATAGCTACAATTGCATATAAAGCTGGTTACACCGGATCAGTTGAAACATTAATAATTGGAGGAGTAATAGGTGCGGTATTTGCAGGTTTTGCAATGTATTTCGTACTTGGTTTAATAGGTGGAATCATTGGTGTAGCACTTAAAGAAAGGAATAGTAAGGATAATAAAATCCAAAATTAAAAATTATTTCATTCTTTCTTTGGATGCAAACTATTGTAACATAATCTCGTTTAATTGTTTAATTATGCTAAAACCCATTTATTAAGAATCCCTAAAGATTTTTTTTATATAGATTTATATGTTTAATAAACTGTTACCTTCATGATCTCCCGTAAAACTGCTGTAGCATAACACCCTTTAGGAATAGAGAACTCCACCATAATTCCATCATCTGTATTTTTCACTTCGATATCCCAGACTTTAAACCTTATAGCCCGGCGCAAGCCATGACTACCCAGTTTAGGCATCTTAGTAACTTTGAAATCTTCAAGTTTCAGATTTTCATGATCTAATATTTCTCGTTCTATTTCTCCTTCCACACCCCCGGCTATAGGCATCTTACTGCCAAATAAAGGTGCGGATGGATGTACTTCAAAATTTATAATCTTTTCTTGAATTTCTTTTTCTTCGAATTGATGTACTAAATGCTCTTCATTATCAATGATGATATCTCCTTCAACGTATTTATTCAACCCGAGTTTAGATCTTTCACTAACGGCCTTGTTAAAAAGGAATGATTGGTAAGCGTGGATAAACATACGGCTAAGGGGTTTAGGCAAACTAAGCAGAATTTTTTTATAGGATTCATCTGTTAATTCTTCATTATTTTTCTTTTCTTTCATAAGTGTCCGGAGCATCATCTTTTCATAGCGCATTCCTGCAGGCATGCTATCATATGCTTCCTCGTAATATCCATTATCATAGAGTTCTCTGGCTGCTTTTATATGATTTGCTTCTTCAGGATATGGATTTCCTATGTAAGAATCCACTGCACCTTTTAAATCATTTTTTGTTAAGTATTTTCCCACAATATGAGTATTTGGACGATTTTTACCGAATCTCTGCCAACCATAATAATTTAGTACGCCTTGTTCTGTTAGTTGAGTTAAAATTTCTTTGGCGTTCTCTGTGTCATTTTCCAGATCGGATGTATCTCGTATTAAGATCCTGAATTTATTTCCTATTAACTGTCCTATTCTTAATTTCTTTTCATTCTGTGTGATTTTAAGTATTTTAACATTGTAAAGTTTTTCTTCTAAATTTAATAGTTTATCCGGTTCTATATTACTTATACAAATCCATTGACGGGTTATGGCTGTTTTATCTTTCATTCCTGCAAAACCCATTCTTTTCCGGTTAAGATGTAATTCCTTTGCAACATCCAATACTACGTCCAAAGTGTTTCTACCTACTTTTTCTATAAAAAGCCATGTGTTAGGGCCTGTTCCACTGGGTAAGGTTTCTGGTATTTCCTCCACATGAAAATCTTCGTATTTAACTCTAATTTTACCTCCAATTCCAGTTTGGGGAGTGATATAAGTATCTGCATTTAACATCTGTTTTTATTCTCCGAATTACCTTTTATATTCTTAATAGATAAAATTTTCTTGTATTTTTTAAGAATCTGGGAATTTCATCCTTTATTAATCTTTTATTTATTTTTAGTTCTATAATTATTTCTTTTTTTTTAATTAAATTTTTTAATGTTATTTTTGTGAAGAGGGAAATCTTTAAATAGTTAAAATGTAATAAGAGAATTTAAGCGTAACAGTGTTATGTTACATTACAATTTTTTAGTTGATGATACACATGGAACAAGAGTTAATTTCAAAAAAAGAATTATTAGAACTTACTAAAATCTCATACGGCCAATTGTATCGTTGGAAGAGGAAAAATCTCATACCTGAAGAATGGTTTATCAAGAAATCTACTTATACAGGGCAAGAAACATTCTTCCCCAAAGAGAGGATACTGGATAGAATTGAGAAAATAAAGGATATGAAAGGAGAAGTATCATTAGATGACCTAGCTAACATGCTATCACCAAATTTAAGCGAATTAATGATGAAAAGTAAAGA
>JACWMK010000114.1 GCA_015661405.1 Methanobacterium sp. | reverse complement strand
CTTCTAGCTTTCCTGAAATCTTTATTAGTGGGAATTATCGTTTCTGCTCCAATAGCTTTTATTGTTATTCCATACGTAAGAAAATTAGTGGAAATATTGATAGACTAAATTGTTGAGAATACATTATATTATTACAGTCTTTGATGGATCAATAATATCTGGATTAAAAAAAATTACTCCAATAAAACATTATTTTTTTGCTAATGTTCTTTTTTTTTAAATATACAGGGTAAATGATGATGTTATAATAACTTCAGAGATTGGGTGGAAACAGCTGCTAAACAGTTAGGTAAATAATTATTTCTTATAATGGGTTTCAAGATATTCAGATACCGCTTCTCGAATGTAATGACTGACTGGATTACCACCTTTCTTATCCGCATATTCCCTTAAATTATTTAAGTCATCAACCTTCAACTTGATGGTTATCTGTTGCATCTAGTGTTTTACTTAGATTTGGGGTGATATTCCTAAAAAACTAAGAAAATTACCATAAATTCAGAATAAGTAATACTTAGTAATATAAATAATCATGGAACTTTATGTTCTGTTGAAATCTTCCCTGCGAATATAAATGACTTCCTCATTCTGTTGGAATAACTTTCCCTATTTCCTCTGCAATTTCAGCGGCTGTGCCGTATCTTGTCCCATAAACGATTAATACTTTCATTTTAATCATTCCTCCACATATCTGAAATTTTCACATCAGGATGATGATAACCTCTTGGTAATTCGCCATATCCATGGATAGCCTTTTGTGAACACCATTTGATGCATGCCAAACAATTCTCACAGTGGTGCTGCCATACTGGTTTATTATCAACTATTTTGATATTATGTACAGGACAGACTTTTGAACATGTACTGCAGCCTATGCATTTCTCGTCAGTATGGTAGCTTCTATCCATTAAGGATATGATTTCTTCAATTGTAAGATCTGAACCATTTGGAAACCCTGTCGTTCTATTCATTGATTTTAAAAAAAATGGTTTTAAAAAATGTGATTTCATCATCAGCTCCAAAATAGTCACAATCGGCCGGGTAAAGAAGCCATCTGAATCAAAATTGCCTTCATTTTTCGCGTTGACGTATTCATAAATAGATATAAGCTTCTTTTCCTTCCAATTATTGTAAAGCTTCGTTTTATTTTCAAACGGCTTTTTGAAAGCATTCTGGGGCTTTTGAATACCGAAGCCCGCTGCAAGCCGGCCATTCTGCGACCTGATTACTTCATCCAGTATTTTTAATGTCGAACCAAAACCTCCACCATATGTACAGACTGCGAAGATGTATTTTGTACTTATCTTATCCAATTTCATGACAAATTGCTTGACAATAAGCGGAATATTGGTTAGTCCGACATAGTAAACAGGGAATACAATCCCAATCACATCCGCATTGATTGTTATCCTTTCATTATCCATTACAGATGGTATTGATATCAAATTTCCTTTTATTTTTTCTGCAATATCCCTTGCTACAACAAAAGAATTCCCTGTACCTGAAAAATAATAAATTTCTGTCTTGTTCATCATAAAACCTTTATTTTAAGGAATAAAATTAAAGCAATCCACTAAATTTCCCATTCATACTCCTGGATCTTTTTTGTTTGATATGGTTGATATTAAAAGGTTAAAAGAATATTCCATATATTGATTTGGAGTTATGTTATGGATCTCCAAAAGCCCTAACATATCCTGTCCCGGATTAACAAAATTTTCACAGTTATTCACCACAAAAACAGCAGTTTCCATTGGTTTAAGGTCTTTTTTCATGGTACCATCCTCTATTCCCTTTTCTATGGAATCATATATAGTATCCATAAGTTCCTGTGCTACAATCATCTGCTCGTTTGCACTTTCTACTTGATCCATATCAAAACTCCGGCTTCGTACATAGCGCAACTCATAGTAATATTCAGGATGTTCTCGGTAATAACTAAAGAACGCATGGCATAATGCAATAAGCCTTTCCAATCCAGTTTGATCTTCCTTAACAGATTTCTGAAAAGCATCCCTCATAAGATAAAGCCCACGCAATAGAACTGCAAAATAAAGTGAATCCTTGTTTTTAAAGTAGAGGTATAGAGTTGCTCTGTTAATCCCAACCTTTTTGGCTACATCTTTCATAGGAACTTCGTCGTAACCTTTTTCTATGAATATCTGCTCTGCAGCGTCAATGATGTATTCACGCCTCTGCTCTTTTTCTTGTTTCTTTAAGTTTTTGAAAGACATATTCTAAACTCCTCTCAAATTAATTTAAGAAATTTGAATATTTTTAGACAGCTTGTTTCATAGCCCATGGCACCCATAATGCCACCGCTATCGCCGCTACAATAACAATAGATATGATAAAAATGGCAATATTTTGAAGAATACTATATTGTGCAACTAAATAAAATAACCATAAGGCTATAAATAGAAGCCATCCCAATCCTAAGGCAATAGTGGCATATATTCTTTTCATTTCAGGTTTTACTTTACTCATCTTGAATCTTCCTCCTTTATGGCTCTTTAATAACTGATAGATTTTTTTATAACAAGGTGTTATTTTTATAAAATACTGTTATTCTAACTATAAAAAAGTTCTCATTTTTCAAGATAAATTAATTAAATTAAAAATAATATTATTTAAGAGATTCTCTATTAACTTTGTTTTTTCTATTATTTTTCTTTTTTTTTATATTTTTTCAGCGGGCTTTTTCTTGATTTTCTTCTTTTCCTTTATTTTCCTTGTTTCTTGATTTTAACGTTCGCTAGGTTGTGTTTTTTTGTTTAAGAGTGATTAATTGTAATAGATTGTAGCAGAAGCATGTAAATATGTTTTTGGTGTGCGTTCTGAGTGTTGTAGTTACTTTTACATGGCCGGAGTGGAAGATATTTTTGATTACAGTGTATGGCCGTTCACCAGGTGCTCTTTTGCGAGTTATGCGTTTGTTTCGCTTCTTATCCTTTATACTTAGTGAATGACCACGTGTTGCACGATTCATGGTGGCTTATGGCCTTTGCAAGATGCTCCAAAGTATCCTCGATCCCGGTATGCAACTTCTCCTGGCTTTGTAAGGTCAATTTGACTATCATGAATCGAAGAAGGTGTGGTTTCTATTTCCCTTATTAAACCATAATCAATATCCATTTTACTATGTAATTTATACCCGTAATGGGATTTACCACCTTTTTTAGCCCATTCGCCTTCTTTATTTCGCCTAGTTTTAGCTTCGGGACCGCGAGGTTCATCAACCTTTTGGTGACCTGGCTCAGCAGTTATGAACGTGGCATCTTGAATAACACCTTCTTTAATCTTCAATCCTTTGGAATCAATCTATCTTTGCAGTTCTTCACATATTCTTTCATCTTTACCAGTATCGATTAAACGTTCTCTGAAAGCCCAGACCGTGCAACGGTCTGGAATCCTTTCAGGGAATCCCAAAAACTTGTGAAAGGAAATACGATCATTAGCTTGTCTTTCAAGCTCAGGATACGATAACCCATACCACGATTATAAAACCAACATCTTTATCATAACTATTTCATCATTATTAGGCCTACCACCGCGTTCAGTATGATTATCATACATTCCACTAACAATTGGCCTAAAAACCTCCCAATCAATAAGCGGATCAATCTCAGCCAGCTTATCGCCCAGTTCTTGAACACGAGCATACTGCTTACTCATGAAATAATTCTCA
>JACWMK010000113.1 GCA_015661405.1 Methanobacterium sp. | reverse complement strand
TTTAAACTACTTCCACGAGATATCGGCAGTAAAGATTTCTATCTTATAGCATTAATATTACCCTTAAATATTATATATTCTGCTCTCATTAGTATTTTTAAAGGTAATCGTCAATACAGTGCTTTGTTATTGGCAACTATAATAAGTTCGCCAATTGCATTTATTGCAGTTCTTGTTATTTTACACTATCGACCAACTTTGTATGGTTTGATTTGTTATTACATATTTACTTCCATTCTATCTCTTTTTATATATCTATTAATGTTGCATCGTAACTTTCAGTTGTCTTTTGATAAACTTCCTAAAGATGTTTTAAGGTCAATATTAAAATATATATTTATAGTCTCTGGAATAATTCTCTTAGATCAAATAGTTTGGGATCGATCTGAAGTACTATTCTTGGGTCACTATTCATCGCCTCAACAGGTTGCTATTTATACGCTTCCATATACGTTAACTAGTAATATTATGACTATAATTCCTGGATCAATATTAGGGGCACTAATGCCCCATGTTGCCGCATTGAACGGTGTAAATAATACTAAGTCAATTGCGAGTTCATACCGTACGGCTAGCCGTTATGTGGGTCTTATTGTTGCACTATTGGTTGGTGGAGGTATTGCTCTTGCTGCTCCATTTGTCTATGTATTTTATGGCCAACATTACGCAAATATGATACCTGTTTTTAGAATACTGGTCTTCACAGAAGGTTGGGCAACCATTGGAGGAATTACTGCAGTAATTATTTATGGCACAACTCGACAAAGTTTTATTTTAAAGACAGGGTTAGCACTTTCTATAATCAACATAATATCTGATTTTTTAATTATTCCTCATTATGGTGCTATTGGAGCAGCTATATCTAATGGAATTGCACAATTTGGCGGTGTAATAATAGGTATTTATTTCTTAACAAAACGAGGAATAAATTTCCCTATTTATGATTACATTAGAATTATATTAATAACATTTTTCTGTGGCGGAACAACCTTTTTGTTAATCAATTGGCTTAATTATAGTAAAGCAATTAGTCTTATTGTCGGTGGTACTTTTTTCTTCTCAATATATTGTTCCTTAATTCTATTTACAAAGCTTATACAGTTTAGAGAAATCCCTATACTTAATAAACTAATTTCGAATTAATTTTGTATAGGTAAATATTATGTCAGCGACTAAGAAAATAAGATTATTATCTATAACCAAAGATAAGAAATATATGTCTATCGAAAATAAAGATGTGGTTAGAATATTATATTTATATGACTATAAGGGTTGGGCGATATATAATGTTGGTAAATTATGGTTAAGTAGTATTCCAGAAATTAAAGTTACATATAAAAAGTCCTCTTCTTTTAAAATAAGTGATTTTGATTTATATGACCTGATATGGTTTGGATACCTTGATTTGTTTATTGAGTGCTATTGTAAATTTTATATAAATAAAGATAAATTTTATAAATGTATTGTAGCTGTCCATGACCCGCTAGAATTATTCCCTCAACAAAAAGACTGGAAAAACGTGAACATTAAAAATTTGAAATTGATACATACTTCTTCGTGGTTAAGGAAAGCAAAATATAAAATATTAAAACAAGTTAAATTCGTTATAACCATATCAAAAGAGATGCAGTTCGTTCTACAAAAAATGGGAATAGAGTCGTTTTTAATCCCAACCACAAGCTCCCTGCCGCTTAAGAATAGATATGAACTAAAAACCGAAAAATGTAATATACTTTCTGTATTTGAAATATATCCTAGAAAAAATATTTCATTAATGGAGTCAATACAAAAATTCTGCACCGACTCCCTTAAAGTTAAGTATCATATGAAAATTGGGAAAAAGATATTGCCCATTGATCAATACATACAGTTATTAGATGATCATGAGATTTATATTTGTACATCTTTTCAGGAAGGAGGCCCCATACCCGCGATAGATGCCATGCAAAGAGGTTCTGTTGTGCTAACTACACCAGTGGGGCAAATACAAGAGATTATTGAGCATGGGCAAAATGGCTATATATGTAACTCAAAACAAGATTTTATAAACAAGATTATGCTTCTCACAAACAATCCGAAATTATTACACAGAATGAGAATTAAAAGTTTAGAAACTGTAAATAACAGAAATGTAGAAAAAATAAAATCATTGGCTCGATTTACCACTGATAATATATTAAGAATTAGTATTAGCTCTGTTCAAAATAAAAGAAAACACGTTAGTTATTATGCAAGTTGGCTATATGGCAGCTTATTTTACAAATTCTCGTATAAAATTGCACAAATTTCAGATTTAAACAATAAACTATATCACATTATATCTAGTATTATCATAAGGTTTAGACTAAAAATAGCGGGAAAAACTAAAAGAAATTACAAAAATTATGAAGATACAACTATAACGTCTAAAAGATATTAAAAATAGTGGCGTATTAACAAGGTTACATTACAGAGATAGTAGTCTATATAACTAGCAAATCAAATATATAGATAATCAAGTAAGAGGTAATAATAAGTCATTTGATTTTTGGTATTTACGTTTTCTAGTTTCTTGTTCTTTTGGATAACTCACGAATCTTAACAATTTACTAACTAATAAATAGGGTTTCCATCCTAAACATACTACAATAATTGCAACTTTTTTTCTAAGTGATAGCCTCTTGCTAATGAGGCACTTAGGAAATTCGCTGACTACGCTAGCTTTTAATTCATCCCAGTCGGTACGATTTATATTACCCGTATTAGATAATAAACCAATATAATGCAAATTTACCATTAAATAATAAGCGTTTATCTCTTTATTCAGCGGAAGATTATGTTCACGAATTATAAGATTCATTTCATTAATAAAGTCTTTTTTCGTATACCAATCAACAATGCTTTGTCTCCTGCCAGTAATACTATCTGGGCGTATAAGATAATAATATAGACGTTGATCACTATAGACTATTTTTGTAGCACAATGGAATAACTTAAAAGTTGTGATGGTATCTTCATGTATTTTACCTTTTGGATATCGGATCATATTGTCGAAAAAGATACTGGCTTTGTATAATTTATTCCATGCTTGTACGGGACTGTACTCCTTGTATGTGAATAAATCCTTCATCGCCTCAATATTAGTTAATAAAGTTTCATTAGTTTCTGGATTCATTCGATATTTATGTGATCCTTCTAATACTTTGGAATACTTACATACACTTATATCTGCTGAATATTTTTTTATAAGTCTGTATAGATGACTTATATACTTTTTATCGACATAGTCATCGCTGTCTACGAATGCTATGTATTCACCTTTTGAAGCTTCGATACCAGTGTTTCTTGCATCTGAAAGACCACCATTTGACTTATGGATGACCGTGATTCTACGATCTTGTTGTGCGTAATCATCGCATATTGCTGGACATTTATCGGGTGATCCATCATCTACTAAAATTATTTGCAAGTTTTTATATTCTTGTTCTTGTATAGAATTTATGCAGCGGTTTATATATTTTTCGACTCTGTAGATAGGGACAACCACAGAAATTAATGGTGTTATTTTTGATTGTTGGATATTTTTAGATACGTTATCATTTAACATTTTTTGACTCATTTTGAATCCTTGTTGTATAAGAACGTGACAACATCCATTTATATATCAATCCCCAGAATATAAACGAATAAATAATAAATAATATCATTCCGGCATAAGTATGGAATAGATTGAATGCAATAGCTGGACTGACATAGTAACCAC
>JACWMK010000046.1 GCA_015661405.1 Methanobacterium sp. | reverse complement strand
AAACAATATTAAAAAACCAGATTTAATACACGCTCATCAAATATATCCCGATGGATACGGGGTTATGGAATTGTGCAAAGAGTGGAAAATCCCATTAATAGTTGAGGTTCATAGCACTGGTTCATTGAAAACTTGGCTTAAAGATGATAAAATAAAAAATAAAGTTTTTAAGGTAATTCAATTTTCAAGTAGAATTTTTTGTATTAGTAAAGAATTATTTGAAATGTTATCTGAATTAGGAATTCCACGTGAAAAGATAGAGATTATACCTTTAGGTGTTGATGAAAATAAATTCAAACCTCAAAAAAAGATAAGCAGAAAGGATTTAGACTTAAATGAAGAGAAATTATTATTATTATTATTATTTGTAGGACGCCTACATAAATTAAAAGGTATAGACATTCTATTAAAAGCTGTTTCACAGATTAAAAATGATATTAACAATTTTAGATTAGTTATAATCGGTAAGGGCAGTGAAAAAGAAAATTTAATAGATTTAAGTAAAAAACTAAATATAGAGGATTATGTAACATTCACGGGAGAATTAGAGGAAGATATGTTAGTTAAATGGTATTCAGCTGCAGATTTATTTATTTTGCCAACTACCTACCCTGAAGGTAGACCAGTAGTAATTTATGAAGCCATGGCTAGTGGATGTCCAATAATTGCAACAAATTTAGCTGGTATATCGGAACAAATTAAAGAAGGTTATAATGGTATTTTAATAAGACCAAAAAATTTAGATAAACTAGCTGATGTAATTAAAGATCTCCTAAAAAATGATGATCTCATGAAGAGAATGGGGGAAAACGGCAGAAAACGTATCCTAGAAGAAAATTGGACTTGGAAAGGATATGCTGATAAAAATCTTGAAATTTACGAAAAAGTAATAAATAATGAAAATTGATTATGTTATCTAAAAAATTAAAGGTAGTTTTTATTGCCGATATGGATTTAAGTAAAATAAGTGGTGACGTAATAAGAACCATAGCCTTTGCTAATGAACTTAAAAATAACGGGTTAGATGTAACTATTTTATCGAACCAACCAACCGCAAATAAACTTGCAATGAAACTTCAAAACATTAATTTAATTTTCACCAATGTAAAATATGGTGGAGGCTCAATTTTAAATATATTAAAAAGAACATGGGCCCTAATAAGGAAAGCAAGTCAATTAGATAATGATCATGTTTTTATTATTGAAACCAGTTTATTAGGGGGATATTTTGCTTTAACGAGGTTTCCAAAATACATATTAGATATGCATGGAATTTATTTTAGAGAGATTGATTATAATTCTATTCCACGTTATATTCCAAAAGGACTATATAAGCGATATAACAAATTTTTGGAGAAACAGGGAGTTATAAAAGCAGATAAAGTTATTACGGTTTCAAATTCAATGTTTAATTACATTACCAATAATTTCGGGGTTTCTAAAAATAAGGTTGAAATTATACCTAATGGATATTTTGATGATATGATAAACAAAATCTCAAAAAAGAATATTAAACAAGAAAAGGGTATGATAACATTTGTGGGTAATCTTGCAAAATGGGCTAATGTTGATAAAATTATAAGAGCTGCTAAAAAACTTGAAAATGAAAAAGTTGAATTTTTTATTGTAGGTGATGGAGTATACCGTAAAAAGTATGAAAAACTATTAAATGAATATGAAATTAAAAATGTAATTTTTACAGGTAGAATTCCCATTGAAGAAGCTTATACAATGATAGTACAATCAGAAATTATGCTTTCACCTTTTCCTGAAAAACTTTACGCCAGAGTAGCTTGTCCAATTAAAGTTTTAGAGTATATGGCTTTTGGTAAAGCAATGGTAATTGATGAAGTAGATGATATGTCTAGATTTTTAAAAGAAAAAAATGCGGCTATAATCTGCGACCCTAATAGAGATGATGAATTCGTGGATAAAATTCTTCTACTCTTAAATAACCAAGAACTGAAAAGAGAAATTGGTAAAAATGCTTTATCATTATCAAAAGAATTTTCTTGGAAGAATCAAGGAGTAAAATTAGCATGTATTTTGGAAGATTTCTAAATTTTTTTATGAAAGATAATTTTACTTTCAAAGTACCTAATCCATTTAAATTAAATGATTGTAGAATGGATACATTCCTAAAAATTATAATATCAATACAATTAGCAGTTTTAATTTTAATTTTATTAGATACTTTAGGGATTAATGTATCTTTAATTAGAGAAATCGTCTCTATATTCTATCTATTATTTGTACCAGGAATTTTAATGCTCCGAATTCTACGATTACATGAACTTAGTAGCATAGAAACCATATTCTATACTATAGGGTTAAGTATATTCAGTATAATGTTCTTAGGAGCTATAATAGATTTATCACTTCCCGCAATGGGAATTACTAAACCACTATCACTATTCTACATTCTAATCACTATGACATCATTCTTAGTAATATTGACTATTTTAAGCTACTTTAGAGATAAAGATTACCAAGGTAAAAATATTATTGAAATTAAAGAGTTACCATCAACTATAATCCTGTTTCTATGTTTAATACCTTTTTTAGCAGTAATAGGGACATATCTAGTGAATTATTATCAAAATAATATTCTTCTAATGATTATGATTGCTGTCATTGCAATAATGCCTATTTTAGTGGGGTTTAATAAAATACCCAGACTAATTTACCCTTTTCTTACTTTTATAATTAGCTTATCACTCCTTTTTCACACATCCTTAATATCAAATTATATTTGGGGATGGGATATGCAGTTTGAGTATTATCTTGCTAATAATGTTATTAATAATTCTTTTTGGGATCCTAATTTTTTTAGTAGTATTAATTCGATGTTAAGTATCACTATATTTGCTCCAATTATTTCAATAATAAGTGGAATGAATCTTAAATGGGTTTTTAAGATAATTTACCCATTAATATTTTCATTGGTACCGTTAGGCTTGTACTTTATATTCAAAAAACAAACCAGTGATAAAATAGCTTTCTTATCAGTTTTCTTTTTTATGTCCATATTCACTTTTTACACAGAACTGAATCAGTTAGGCAGGCAAGAGATAGCTGAATTCTTTTTTATTCCCTTTCTAATCCTATTATTAGATGAATCAATGAGACCAATTAAAAGATCTCTATTACTAGTAATATTTGCTTTATCAATAGTAGTGTCTCATTACGGCTTTGCTTATGTATTTGCATTAACCCTTGTTCTTGTTTACATAATCTTATTTTTGACAGATAAAAAACGAGTATCAACTCTAGTTAAAAATGTCAGAAATTTAAATTTTGAAGATGTAAATCCAGTAAAAACTAAAGATCGTAGAATTAAGATTTCTTTCGTCGCATTATTTTTAATATCTGTTTTAACATGGTATATATACACTTCAAGTTCTTACGACTTCATTTCTATTATTCTGATTGGTAATCATATATCTGGTAGTATCACGGATCTATTTAACCCGCAAACTGCACAAGGATTATCTGCATTGACCGTTACTATAACATCACCTCTACATAATGTGGCGAAATATTTGAATTTATTATTCCAGTTATTTATTGGAGTTGGAGTTCTTCTATTCACTTATAAATTGATATTCAAACAAGAAAATATCAAATTCAAACGAGAGTTCATGATCTTTGCTTTAGTATCTTTATTCGTACTGTTTATAAGTATTGCGTTACCGTTTTTTGGTAGTGCATTGGATGAAACTAGACTTTATCACATGACGCTTTTCTTTTTAGCACCTTTTTCAATTTTGGGAGGAATTGAAGTATTTAAAATATTTAATATAATTTCAAAAAAACCTTGGAAGAAGAAGCAAACGGAAAATGCTCTAAAAATAATGTCAATATTAATAATGATAAGTTTCTTATTTTATACTGGATTTATATACCAATTTACAGGAGATAATCCAACTTCATTTTCATTAAGTAATGTTGACTACACTGTTTATGATCATGAGGAAGTTTCAGGTGTTTATTGGATATATTTGAATAAAAATAATAACAATATTTATGCTGACGGTTATAGGGCTCCATTATTTGCTAGTATAATGGCGGTGCATATCAAATCTTATCAAAATTGGGTTTATCCTGGATCATATCTTTATCTAGGAAGTTATAATATTAAAAGTGGCAAAATTTTATTAAATACAACTTCAATGCGATATGAAGAATATTCTAATATAATAGGACAATCCAGTGAGATCTATGATAATGGAGGATCCGTTATCTATTTATCTTAAATTTTATACTAAAATTACTTAGCGTTTATTTTTAAAAAGTTTAAGTTAATCAAATTTTATGAATCCATCAACTATACCTCTTAAGAATTGTAAAAAAACATTTATATTTCTTTCGTTTTTCATAAAATATCCAAATCGTAACCATAATTCAATTGAGATGAAATACAATGAAAAATAAAGTAATTGATTAGTATTCGCATACTTTCTCATGAACCAAATAGAATTTCGTGTCATATAATACGCATAAAATCCACTTATTTGATTCGTGGTTGTTGATATTTTATGCCAGATCTTTGCACGTGGAATGCAAAGTATTTTATAGCCTGCTTGACTTGCTCGTTGACAAAAATCGGTTTCTTCCCAATAAGCAAAATATGATTCATTTAAAAAACCTATTTTGTTAAAAACCTCATTCTTCACAATTAAAGCACATCCAGAAACAAATTCTACTTCTTCCACATTTCCTAAATCATTAACTTCTCCATTTTTTAATAAGGTGGTTCTGCCCCTTTTCCAGTTAACCATTGCACCTGCAGATTGTATCTTAGTGGGATCATCATAAAAGTAAATAGTAGGTCCAGCTATTCCAATAGAATCTTCAGAATCTAAAACTTTAATTAGTTCATTCAAAAAATTTTTATCAACTGTTGTATCGTTATTTAAAAGTAAAATATAATCGTGATCAAAGTTTAAAAGAGTGAAATCTATTGCAATATTATTTCCTTTAGAAAAACCATAATTTTTTTCGTTTTTTATAATTATTAACTTTTTATTTGCAGGGTAATTTTCTATTTTATTAATTTGTGATTCATTTAACTTCATTTGCAAATTTTCTCTTGAAAATTTGAAAATTTCAATGGGCTTATTTAACATATTATTCTGGATAAACTTGGATTTTATCTCAATTTTCCCATTACAGTAATCTTTTATTTTTTTTATTGATTCATCCTCTGAACCGTTATCCACCACTATTAGTTGATAATTAATATAATTAATCTGATAAAGAGATTCTAAACATTCAATGGTGTCTTTCCATTTATTCCAGTTTAAAATTATTATTGAAACTTTAGGATTCATTATTTTTCTCAATAAAAATGATTTTTTTTTCATTATTATTTAAATATTAAAAATTTTCTTCTACTTATAAAAAATTATTATATTTGATAAATCAATTAATATTTTTTATATATTTTATAATTTATGAATCAGATTAATCAAATCGTAATTAGGGATTATAAATGTTTATATCTTTCAACTAAATTCTGTAACGTGATTAAAATTTAAATACTTTAAAAAAAATTTTTAGATAATGAGAAAAGTTCTAATAATTTATTATCAACAGGAATCGATTACAAGTACTATTCGTTTAGGTGGTCTTATTAAATATTTACCTAATTATGGATGGGAGCCAATCATTTTAACGAATAAAAATTCTCAAGAATTAAGTAAAAAATATAAAGTAATAACGGTACCTTTTGATGATAATGATTATGAAAAAGATTTGCCTAAAATCGCTGCAAATATAGATGAAAGCAGTAGCATAGTTAATAAAGTTATACGGTATCTTTGGGAAGCATTTCTTTTATTTCCTGATCAACAAAAGGATTGGTGTGATCCATCCATTCAAGCAGTTGAAAAGTTATTGAAAAATGAACATATAGATGCTTTAATCAGTTCATTTCCTATAGTGACTTCACATTTAATTGCTAAATCTTTTAAAGATAATCATGGAATACCTTGGATTGCAGATATGAGGGATTTATGGACTCAATATAATTATTATAAATATAATGATTTCTTTCCACGCAAATTTAGAGAAAAAAGATTGGAATTGAGCACATTATCCCATGCTGATTATTTAACTATAGTATCTAAACCTATGGCAAAAAAATTGAAGAAATTACACAAAAATAATATTGATATAATTCCAAATGGATTTGACCCCGATAAAATAAGTTTTAATCCACATCTATCAAAAAAATTTACTATAACTTATGCTGGAGGATTATGGACTGGTAAAAGGGATCCTACACTTTTGTTTGAAGCAATTAGACAATTGAAATCAGAAAATAAAATAATTATTGAAGATTTTCAGATTAATTTTTATGGTCCAATCGATGTTTTATTAAAGCATACGGTTAATAAATTTTCGTTAGAAGAAATAGTAAAAATACATGGATTAATAGATAGAGAGGACGTATTAAAAAGAGAATGGGAATCACAGATACTGCTTTTATTGAGATGGGATAATCCAGATGAATGGGGAGTGGTTCCAGGTAAAATTTTCGAATATTTAGCTGCTAAAAGACCTATATTATCTATAGGGAGTGTTGGAGGAACGGTCGAAGAAATTTTAAAAGAAACAAATGCCGGTGTTAACTTAGTTAATCTAGATGAGATAAAAGAAGAAATTGAAAATTTTTACTATGAATTCAAAAAATTTGGTGCAGTAAGTTACAATGGTATCCCAGAAGAAATTGAAAAGTATAGTCATAGAAGAATGGCTTGTAAATTTGCTAACATATTAAATAAAATTATAAAAAACTAGTTCAAATCTTAAATCTATTTTAAAATTTTCTAAACCTTTTTCTTTAAAAAAAAACATATTACGTCACTATATTTTTTCCTGGTATAATGCCATGATCCATCCCCCTGTTTTTTTAGTTGGAAAAATCTTTTTTAGTATTATCGATCTCAAATTTTCTTTTACATACAAATTGTTTTTTGCAAGTTTTTCATTATATTCTGGGGAGTAACCACACTGTGGACATAAAATGGATGCTGGAAGCATCTTTTTTTCAATATTTAGGAATATTTTTATTTTATTTAAAAAATTTAAAAATATTATTTGCTCAGATAAATATTGACTTTTATTTTTATAAACTTCAAAATTTTCAAATAAATTTTTTAATTCTTACAAATTGAATGATCTTAAATGTCTCCATATATGGAAAGAACAATTACAATGTGAACATTTTATTATATTAAGATTTAAATTTTCATCGTTGGGTACACTAATTAATATGTATTGTTTGGAAACTCTTTCAATTTCTTTAAGAGCCTTTTCATAAATGTGATAAGGTAAATGTTCAAGAACCTAACAACAAAGGACGATGTCAAAGCTTATTATCTGCGAATGGTAAATTTTCTAAACTGTCATGTATCTTTTTTGTTTTCACATATTTAAGTGCTTCATTACTAATATCTAATCCTATACATTCGTATTTTCCATCTAAACGATTTAATATCCTTTCATCGCCACAACCCACTTCTATTAATGAATTAACTTTATCAGGATAAGATCAAGAGTTATTTTAATTCTAATTTTTTCTTCAAATGTTTATTCTCTTCTTTCAGAATTTAGTTTCTCATAATATTCATTATAAAAATCTGGTTCTGGTATTATTTACAACCCACCTCATGGGTAATAATCAAAATTATCTAAAAATTATTATTTATCAATATTTAGATTTTAGATTTATTTAAAAAAATTGTTAATTTGAATAAGTTATCTTAGCAAAAATTGTATTAATTAAAACTTTTAAATTTGTTTTTAATGGATTTATTTTAAAATCCAATCTGTTAAAATAAATTTATTTTCAGATCGTTATATGTAGAATGAATAAACTTTTTTTCACTCTCTGTAAATGCTCTGAAAATAAATAGAAGTGTGAAATAAATTATGGAACCCATAAGAACACTTAACAAAATTTTGAGAATAACTGATTTTACTAGAATAATTAATAATATGTTTATGAAAATTGACATTATTATACTAGCTATAATAACTTTTAATAAAAATTTCAGATCAATATGGTAACTAACTTCTTTTCTAGCCCAATAGCTGACAATTACAGCTAATATGAAATAAGAAATTAAGGTTGCAATTGCCGCACCAGTAATCCCGGTTTTGGGAATTAGAATTATATTTAATAGTATGTTGATCACTGAACTTAATCCAGTTATTAAAGGAATCCATCTTGTTTGTTGTACTAACAAAATTATATAAATGTTTATTTGAAATAAACCTAAGAAAATTGTTCCTAAAGCCACTAATAATACTAATTCTCCACCGACTACGAATTGTGAAGTCGTTAAAATTTTTAATAAAGGTGTAGCTAATACATAAAGACCTAATGATGCAGGTATAGAAAATGCTAAAAAAATTTTTGTAGAATACTCTAAATATCTATTTACTTCTTCAAATTCACCATTATTCCAGCATTTAGAAATAACTGGATAAATAACGAAGCTTATTGGGGCATAAAAAAGAGTTATAAGACTCCCTAACCCGTAAGAAACTGAATAAATTCCTACTTCTACTAAATTTAAATAATAAATAATAAAATAACGATCACTATAATTTAGAATCCACATTAAAACACTACCTGGTATTTGAGGCAGGCTAAAAGAAAGATATTTTGGGATGTTTCTGAAGTTTGGAAGACTAAAACCTATTTCTCTAAAAACTAAAATATAAACTAATAAAACAAATATGATTTCAATTAAAATTTGTGAGATAACAATTATAGACAAAGGATATTTTAAAAGAGCTAAAATTACTAATAAAGATAATTGGAGACCAGAACAAGCTAAATTAAGCATAGAAAGGAATTTAATCCTCCCTTGAATCCTCATATATGAAATTAAATGATAATATAACGCGTTGGCACCAGCCCATATCACCATCAAAGGTATAAACGATGCGAATCCATATGATTTAAATAGGAAAATAGATAACTCTTTACTAAAGATTATAGAAAATAAAATTAATAAAATAATAAAAATAAGGATAGTGAAAAGTGTACCTGCAATTTCTTGACTAGTAACTTTTTTGTCATTTTCTCCACTTAAATATCTAATAATTGCAGAACCAAAATAAAGAGTTAAAATTGGATATAATAAATTTACTGTAATGAAAATCTGTGACCACAAACCATACAATTCAGCTCCATAAGTTTTCGTTAAAGCTGGAAGAGTAATAATACCAAAAAGTGCTAGTAATATTTGAGATAAGCTTAACCAAAAAATATCTCTTGAAAATTTGGAATACCCTTGATTTTTAAATTTGTTATCCATTAAAAAAAATCCCTAATAATGTTTAAAACTATAGATTACTATTTATTTACTTACTTTAAGGGAAATAATTCTTTTAGATTTTTAAAAAATTAATAAAAAAATTAAAAAAAAAGTTTAAATTATAGTTATAGTGCTGCTGTTTTTGGGATTAGAGCTGTAGCCATTTTGTGTTGCTGATGCTGCGTTTTTTATGGTTCCTTTTGCTATGCTACTTACTTGTACGGTGAAAGTAAGAATTACTTGACCGCCATTGGTTATGCTTCCAATATTCCAATTTATGGTGTGAGTAGTTGAGTTATAAACTCCATTATCTGAACTAGAGATATATTTTAGGGCATAGTTCATTGGAAGTTCTTGTACGGCGACATTGTCCGCTGAGTCTGGACCGTTGTTTTTCAGAGTTATAGTGTAAGTTACTAAGTCTCCAACTTGTGCTTGTCCATTGGTGGCGGTATTAGTCATGGTCATAGCTAGAACTGATTTTTTGACGTGTATTGTATTGGTTCCATAGACACCTCCGGATTGTGCATCATTTTTCTGAAATACGTTTATTAGTATGTTTTTACCTGCAGAGGATGTTCCCGGTTTTACGGTGAATGTTTCAACTAAGTTAGCTCCGCTAGCTATAGTTCCTAAATTATTCCATACAATGGCTCTAGTTGCAGAGTTGTAGACTCCTCCATTACTGGACACGTAGGTTAACCCTAGGTTTAGGGGCATGACTTTCAAGTATACATTCTGAGCGGGATCTGGACCATTATTATGTAATGTAACCGTGTAAGTTACAAGATCATTCACATTAGCCTGACCATTATTTGTATTATCAGTTACTGTGACCGTTACTGGTGAGTTGTTAACATAGATGGAATCATTTGTAGTGCTTATTCCCGGATACTTACTGTTAGTTTCGGTTGCGGTTGTTGTTACTGTAGTACCTGCTACATTACTGTTTACTTGTGCTATAAAGGTTCTGATTGCATTAATTTCATTTGCCGGTAAGGTTCCAATACCAGTCCAGGTTATGGTTCTAGTGGCATGATTATAACTAACATCACTGTTAGGGCTGGACCAGTATTGTAATCCTAATGGTAAAATTTCTTTAAGTATAACATTAGTGGCATCTTCGGGAGCGTTGTTGTACAGTGTAATGGTGAAAGTCACAAGATTACCTGGATTAGTCTTACCATTCAATGTATTATCAATTATGGACGTTGTTACATAATTTACAATAACTTGAGTATTTATAGTTGTGTAGTCAACAGTTGCTGATACAATATCTACACCTAGAACTGTCCCAACATTTAATATAGATATCGCTACTCCATTTAACATGTTGGCGTTGTTGATGGTCCCCTGAGATGTGGCGAAGTTTACTAATCCTGTATATGGTACTACACCATTTGCAGGGTCATGATAGACTCCAAGGTTGTCGTGTAACAGATCAGCAGTTATGGTTGAAGTTGCTCCAGGTAGAGTTGATGTGGGATTCGCATTAATGGATAAAATAATCCATGGATTATAATAGCAATAATCACCATTATTTACTATGTAGTTTCCTGTGGGTCCATTGTTGGTTCCCCACCAGTTAAGCATGGCATTCATACTTCCATATACGTCATTATAGATCAGGTTTCCATTGGTTTCTGTGTTTCCCACGATCCGGTTGAAATTGACATTAGCAATTCCATTGTTATAAATAACTCCGCCAGTGGGTGCGTTGTTCTGTGTGAATGTGTTGCTGGTTTCATTTAAAAAACCATTTTGATAATTGTAGATGGCTCCACCAGAACTGGCGATGTTACTGTTATATGTGTTGTTGGTATCATTTACAGTACCCAACTCCATGTCGTACATGGCTCCGCCTTGTTCTGCGGTGTTCTGTGTGAATGTACTGTTGGTATCATTTAAAGTACCTATGTTGTAGATGGCTCCACCATAACTTGCGCTGTTATCTGTGAAGATGCAATCCCCTACAGTTAATTTATTAGTGTTACAGATTGCACCACCACTACTGCCACCATAAGGTGCAGTAGCATTGTTACCTGTGAAAGTACTGTTATCCACAGTCAAAGTACCACTATTTCCGATAGCACCACCACTACCAGGTTGACCAGTATCTAAATTCCCAGTAGCAGTGTTATTTGTGAAAGAGCTGTTATTAACAGTTAAAGTGCCACCATTATTATATATAGCTCCACCTTCAGAACCATAAGCTCCAGTTACAGTGTTACCTGTGAAAGTACTGTTATTCACAGTCAAAGTACAATTATATTCATTGTAGATGGCACCACCATCAGGATAGCCGGTGTTGTTTGTGAAAGTGCAGTTATCCACAGTTAAATTACCATCATTTTCGATAGCACCACCAGAATATCCCGTGTTGTTTGTGAAAGTACTGTTATTCACATTCAAAGTACTACTTTCACCATTGTAGATAGCACCAACACCATAAGTTCCCGTGTTGTTTGTGAAAGTACTGTAATCCACATTCAAAGTACTACTCTCTTCATTGGCGATAGCACCACCACCATAAGTTGCATTGTTGTCTGTGAAAATGTTGTTAGTTATAGTCAGAAATCCGTAATTGTAGATAGCACCACCCTCACCATTGTTTGCGGTGTTATCTGTGAAAGTGCTACTGGTTATCGTAGACGTACCAGTATTGGCGATAGCACCACCATCGCTTCCATAATTACTTGTAGAACTTGCATTGTTATTTGTGAAAGTACTGTTATTCACATTCAAAGTACTACTCTCCTCATTGTAGATAGCACCACCAACACCACCATAAGGTCCAGTTGCAATGTTATGGTTAAATGTACAATTATTCACGGTTAAGGTACCATCATTGGTGATGGCTCCACTATAATATGCGATACCGTTGCTAAAGGTGTAACCATTTTGGAGTGTTAAATATTCTAGGGTGACGATTACTCCGGTGGGGATGTTGAATATGGAGCAAAGTCCTTGGGCATTAATTATGGTGTTGGACTGGTCTGTTCCGATTATGGTTAATGATTTATCTACTGTTATTGGTGTGTTTATGAGGTAAGTGCCAGCTTCTACTAGTATTGTATCACCATTTTGAGTGTCACTAGCATCTATTGCGGCTTGTATAGTACTGAAATGATCGCCAGTACGAGTGTTAGTGGGGTCAGGTAATTTAGTATTATTTGAAGTGTTTGTTTGTTGGGTTGTGGTAGATGAATTAAAATCAGTAATGGTATTGTTATTTGGAGTTACAGTCAAGTTAGTTGAATTATTCGAGGCTGCTGTTGCGCCTGAGAATATTAATGCCAAGCTTAATGCGAGAAACATGAATAAAAATGTTTTCTTATTCATAATTTTTAAACCTCCTTTTTCATTTTTTTTTAAATTAGAATCATTTTTACTTAGTTGTTGGAGGGGTTCATAACATCATTTTCTATTTATAGATATTTTATTGCGTATTAAGGTGTAATTAAGATTTCATAGTGTTTATGGTGAATTTTATCTATTTAGAAGTTGTTTGGAGAATGAGAATCATTTTTACTGAGTAAAATAATTAGTTTGCCCCCGATTTGAAATTTTTTTTTATTAATTGATGGTAGTATCGACGTACTAATATAAATAGTGGTTTCATATTAAATAGGAATTAGTAAATTTAAAAAATAATAATATTACATAAAAATTGATAATTAAATTTAATATAGTATTAATAAATGTTAATTTAAGTTTGGGGAAGTATTTTTATGGCTGAAGGCAAAGAACCATTATCTAAAATAATTTTACATGCTTTTCATGTTATATTTGCATTTTTAAGGAATATTTTAATTGCTTTAGCAAAACCATTATCTGGTTTAGCTAGTATAGGTAGTACTGGTTTAGTTATAGGTACCGCTACTTTATTAGGTAGTTTTTTAATTTTAGGGTTTGGAATCACCGTATTGCCTCAAGGTCATGAAGATACTATGTTGTATTTTAGTAATAATGGACAGTCATGGGATCATATTGCAGCTACTTTAAGCACGGGTAATAGTACAAAGCAAATATATATTAATATCTGGATTAAACCAGGGGGTAATGTATCATTTGATTTATCAAAAGCTTTAGGTTATTCTGATCAGCCAGCTCCAGTTGGTACTATATTTACTTTTTCGGCTTATAAAAATATATTAACATCCAATCCTGGAGGTAATGGTAATCTTAATTTGAATGTTCAAGGTTATTCTGGAGATGGACAGCATAACGCTAACTTATTTAATTCACAATACCCTGGAATTCCAGTAGAACAGTTACCTAATAATATTAAAAATAGTGGGATTACTTATTCCTCTAATCCTAGTAATGGTCAGCAATATTATAGTAGTATTAATCCTAGTGGAAGTGTTTATGAGCAAGAAAGTTTCACCATAAATAATGATGGCACAGTAACCATTAAATCGTTAGTATCACCAGTATTATGTCAAATAGTTACATTATAAAAAAAACTATTATCTAGAAATCGTGATAATTTATGAATAAAAAGATCGTTATTCCATCAATTATTGTTTTGTTTATCATCGGTTTTTTATTATTGGTGGCTACTCAACCGGTTTTAGATGGATTTTTATTTGAAAAAATTCCTTATAATTACACTATGTCAGCAGTGATTCCATCCAATTCAGATGATACTGCTTCACTTAATGGTTTTTTCAATTTTTATGGGGTTGGGAAAGATTTTAATTTTCATATAATGCTACCGGGAGCGGAGAAAGCCGAAAGTCCCTTAGATTATACTAGTAATGGAATATCTGGTAATGGAAAAATTGAAAATATGAATATTACATTTGATAGTATTAAAAGTATTTTTTCAATAAATCTGGTAAATGTTATTTTCAATACCCAGTTTTCGGGTGTTTTTAATATGAGTTGTGCAGCCTGGGTTGGTAATGGAACCTTCATTAATGATGGTAAAAGTTTTACAGGAAATTTTACAATTAATGGTCAAGAAACGAATTATTTAGGAAATTATAGTCTTCAAAGAGAAAATAACAGGATAGTTATTACATCTGATTATGGTTACTGGCATGCGTACCGGAATGATTATACACCGATTTATGTGCATAATGTAATGTATTTATAAATAAAAATTTTTTTAATCTAAAAAAAAAATTGGTAAAAATGATTATTATTTTAAATAAAAATTATGAAAAATATCTGAATTTAAATAAAATTATATTTAAAATAGTTTAATAGGAGGTTTCTTTAAAATGTCACTTCTAAGAGAATTAGCCATCGCTATACCTATATTTATTGTGGCGATGATTATTGCTTCCCAGTTAGTGGTGGTTCCCACATCTAGTATGACACCTACTATAGTGAAAGGTGATATGGTTGTTGTTGAGAAAACTAATATTTTGGGTTTGATAGATGAATTAAATCCTGAAAATATAAAAGTAGGGGATATTATTGTTTACGCGAAGAATTCATCAGGCACACCGGAGCTGATTATTCATAGAGTAGTGGGTATAAATGAAACCGGTGGTCAAAAATATTATATAATGAAAGGAGACAATAACTCGATTGATGATCCTGCGATGGTCCCTAATAGTGCGGTGATTGGTGAATCAGTTAATTGGAATAGTAAACCTATAACCATTCCGTGGGTAGGTAATATATTTCTATGGTTAAAAGGAGTTACTTAATGGAAAAATAATTTTTATACATCTAAATATTATTTAGGATTATTTTATAGGATTTATTAAATAAAAAAAAATTGTTTAGTAAAATGGATGTTATTATTATGGATAGAAAAATCTTGAGAAATATTATATTGATAATTGTAGGGGTAATATTATTAGTGGTTTCGGAGTTCAAGTTAATTCAGTTACCAGAATTTTTAAATTTACTGTTGGGGTTAATTGGTTTTGTTATATTAATTGATGGTATTTATGAACTTTATAAAATATTAAAGCAATAAAAAAATGAGATTTTTATTTTTTTTTAGCGTAATAAAATTATTGAATATTATTTTTTAATAAATGGGGTTTGTATATTTTTTTTGTTTTGAAATTTTTTTAGTTAACTTTATATAAGGGTGGGTTATGACGTACTATTAATGATTTAATGAAAGTATCTTATATTTGAATTACAGTGGGGGGAATATAAATGGGAGGATTAAATTTAAATTTGGCAAATATTATTTTATAAATGTTTTTAATTGGTTTAATGGTATTTATTTTCTCTTACATCACTTAACAACACCTTCAGATAAATAAAAATTTAGGTTAAAAGGTGATTTAATTTATGATCGATGATACCGAACAGAAATTTTTAGATGCTGCACTAAAATTATTCACTAAAGTTGGATATACTGACGCTACAACTATAGCTATAGCGGATGAGGCGGGTTTTAGTGATAAAACCTTATTCCGTAAATTTAAAACTAAAAAAAATCTTTATAACCTGGTTTTAACACGGAATGCTGAGAAGTATAAACAGGAGCTTGATGAATTCGTATTTGTTGATAAAAAATTTGATAATCATCATGATTTTTTGGATAATTATATTAGAAATCTGGCGAAAGTGAATTTGGATAATTTTGAATATGTTAATTTATCTCATCATGAAATGAATGAAATACTCGAACCAATCATGAAAAATGCAGTCGACTCCATGGGTGAATATATTGAAAAAAATATTCCAAATCAAAAAATTGATTACAAGATATTAGGTTTATCCATTAGCGCATTCGTGCATACTATAAATACGGATAAATATCATGGATGCAACTGCATTAATTATGAGGAAGCACTAGAAAAATTCATAAATAACACCATCCGATGCACATATTGACTACACCTAAAACCCAGAATTAAGGAAATTAAATAAAAATCTTCATAAAATCTATTTTTTTTAATTATTAATTGATACTAAATTTTAGAAAATTTAATAATGTAAATTTGAATGATTCTTCCTTCTTTTTTTAATTTAATTATTTATTTAACTTTCTTTTTATAATTATTTTTAAAAATTTAATTTTTTTTTAGTAAAATATATATTGTGGTCAGTCTTACAAAATAGATAACTAGCATAATATAATTAAAAAAAATTTATAAAAAGGAGGGAAAAAATAATATGATTACATCTAAATACAGTAAAAGATTAGGCTTTCTAGTATTTTGCCTGGCATTCACATTGACGATGTGCGGAGCTGCAGCAGCAGCACCTACCAATTCTACGCATACTAATTTATCAACCAGCGTAAACCATACAACAACTTCATTAAATACTACAACATCATCGATTAATCTTACGTATCCAAAACAAGCTCTAAGGAAACAGTAAAATTACCTGATCCAACGGTTTATAATTCAAAAGGACAACTTCAGGGGAGTTTTAATACAATTGCGGAAGCTGTTAACTTTGCTAATGGCCAAAGCGGTGACACTATAACACTCGCACCTGGAATCTACTATGAAAGTGGCTTTAATATTAATGAAAATATGAACTTCAACGTATTATATAGTAACTACGGCGGAACAGCCACTATAGACGCGCAAGGCAACGGACCAATTTTCACCATCGAAAATGGTGTAACCGTTACTCTACAGAATTTAATACTGGAAAACGGCAAAGCAAATAATGTTGTTAATACGGCTTTTGGTGGTGCTATCGAAAATGAATGTGAAAATGGTTTATTGACAGTAAAAAACTGCACTTTCGAAGATAACACTGCTAATTCAAGTGGATGCGGCTATGGTGGTGCTATAGACAGTTCTGAAGGGTCTTTAAATGTTTATGACAGTACTTTCATCAGTAACACTGCAACTACCAATGGTGGGGCCATATACGCTACGGGGTGGCTTTATACTGTGACAGAATTGCACTTTCGAAGATAACACTGCAGAGTATGGTGGTGCTATCGCTACTTATAGTGGTATCCCATCTGCACTAACTCCAATATCCGGTTGTAACTTCACTGGTAACACGGCTACTAGTGATGGTGGTGCGATCTACAACAATATTGGTTTTTTGAATGTAAAAAGCTGCAACTTCACAGATAACCATGCAACTAATGATGGTGGTGCTATCTACAACAACGGCTACGATAAAAATCCTTATTACAATAATGAGGGTACCTTAACTGTAACAGACAGTAATTTCACTGGTAACACCGCAACTGCAGGCGGAGCTATCACTAATTATGCAGGAGTTGCAAACTATGGTGGTGGTTATGTTACTTTAACAGACAATAATTTCACAGATAACAGTGCAACAGGTGGAGGAGGTGCTATCGATAACTGGGCAGTGGGTGCCACTGATGGCGCTGGTTCTTTGAATGTAAATGGCTGTACTTTTACGGGTAACGGTGCTAAGGATGGTGGTGCTATTTACAGCATGGGAAGTGATACTAGTAGTTCTTCGATCGATCAGTTTGGTTCTTTGACTGTTAACAACAGCACTTTTAAAGATAATAAAGCGACTGATGATGGTGGTGCTATCTACACTGTTGATACTACTACAGCTCTTCATTTCAACAGGATTGCTGGAAACACTGCAACTTATGGTAGTGCAGTCTACAATTATGGTAGTAAAGTGAATGCATCACTTAATTGGTGGGGATGTAACACTGCTGCTAGCGTGGCTAAACAAATATATAACACGGGGAACGGTACTGTAACTTATGGTCCCTGGATTATATTAACAATCACCGCCACTCCGGGCAGTGTGTATGTCGATGGAACATCCACTATTACTGCTGACCTTTTGCATGATAGTAACGGTGTGTATGAGAATCCAGCTAATGGTTTAGTACCTTATACGGGATCAGCGGGCTTTGCAACTACTAAAGGAACCATTAATAACAGTGATTTCTTTAATGGGGAAGCAACATCCACTTTAACTAATTTAAACACAGCCGGAGTGGCTAATGTTTCTGCGACTGTGGATGGTAAAATCGTGCAAACATCCGTTACGGTAAAATAAGTTCTTATCGTAGTTACCACCGTCAATCCTGCAAACGGCGCAATGAATGTGCCAATCAATCAAGTGATTAAAATGACTTTCAGTGAACCTAATGATTTAGCTTTAAAAGAAGGCAGTGCGTATAGTTCTATATCGGTTAAAAACAGCAATGGTTCTGTGCCTCAAATAAGCACATCATTCAGTGGTAACACTTTAACCATCACCCATAGTGGAACTTATACTCGGGGGATAAATACATAATAAATATACCAGCGAACGCGATTGAGGACACAGCAGGTAATGGACTCGCAACAGCTTACACTAGCAGTTTCACCATAACTACTTAAAAAAAAAGATTTTAAGTGAAAAGTTTCATATATTTCCCTTTTTTTTAGCACATTTTTTTTTTAACTTATAAAGATTTTAATAGATGTCTATTTATGGAAGTCTATGGGATCTTAGCGTATAATTTTTGATATAAGGGAATGTTTATTTTGATTAAAATTTATGATTGAATCATATTTTTTTTTAGTTAATTATATATTGTGGTCTGTATAGACTTACAAAAAATGAAGAACTAAACATAATTGATAATAAAAATTTATGAAAAGGAGGGAGTTAAAATTAAAAAAATTAAATTAAAATATAGTAAACATAATTTGATGATGTTTGCTATGGTTTTGTTTGGTTTGGGTATTATTTTTTCGTTTGGTGTGGATAATGTTTCAGCGGCGAGTCCGATTTATGTTAGTACACATGGGAACAATAGTTGGAATGGTCAGAATTCCACTTGGATTAATGGTACTTTAAACGGGCCTAAAGCCACTATAAAAAACGCTACCGGCACCGTTACGTCTGGTGGGACAGTTTACATAGCCAAGGGTACCTATAACGAAAACAACATCAATATTAACAAGAATATGACTATCATCGGTGCCGGTCAAGACAACACTATAATAAACGGAACCAACAAGGGACCAATATTTATCTTCCCATATGGATATGGGGAAAAAGTTACAATAGAGAATTTAACATTAACCAACGGAAGCACTGGTTATATTGGTGGTGGTGCTATCGACAATTTTGGTGGTAATTTGACTGTAAAAGATTGCACTTTCTCAGATAACACAGCAACAGGTGATGACGGTTTGGGTGGTGCTATCAACAATGGTGCTATTTTGAATGTAACTGACAGCACTTTTAAAGGTAACACTGCAACTTATGGGGGAGCTATCGCCAATATTCAAGGTACTTTGACTGTAATCGGCAGTACTTTCACAGATAATACTGTAAGTAGTTCTACTGGTGCTGGTGGTGCTGGTGCTATCGGAAATGAGGCTTCTTTGGATGTAATCGACAGCATTTTCACAGATAACTCTGCAAATCTGGTTGGTGGTGCTATCCGCAATGATGGTACTGGTACTGTAACTGGCAGCACTTTCAAAGGTAACACTGCAACTGGTAATGATGATGGTGGTGGTGCTATCGAAAATGATGGTACTTTGACTGTAAAAGGCAGCAATTTCACCGGTAATACTGCACCAAATGGTTATGGTGGTGGTATCTACAATTATGGAGGTACTTTGACTGTAAAAGGTAGCACTTTAACCGGTAACACTGCAATTTATGGTGGTGCTATTGCAAATAATGTAAATAATGCCACTGTTCATTTCAACCAAATTGTAGACAACACTGCAAGTCAAGGCAGTGCTATCTACAATAATTATGGTGGAAAAGTGAATGCATCACTTAATTGGTGGGGATGTAACGTAGGAGCTAACGTGGCTAAACAAATATACACGGGGAACGGTACTGTAACTTACGGTCCTTGGATTATATTAACCATCACCGCCACTCCGGGCAGTGTGTATGTCAATGGAACATCCACTATTACTGCTGACCTTTTGCATGATAATAACGGCGTGTATGAGAATCCAGCTAACGGTGTAGTACCTTACACAGGATATGCGGACTTTAAAACCACTAAAGGAACCATTACAAATGTTAAATTCGTTAATGGTAAAGCAACATCCACTTTAAAAGATTTAACCACAGCTGGAGTAGCTACTGTCACAGCTACTGTGGATGGTAAAATCGTAACAACAAAAGTAACAACACTAGTAAGATCAGTTAACCTATAAACGTTTAGATACCAAAAAAATAGAATTATAACAAAAAAAACTTAATATATTTTTTATTTTTTTTTTAAGTTACTTAATTTAACCTATTTAATTTTCTCTGTTCTCCGGTTTTTTCAATCAATAATTTTAGATATTCTACGTTATTCCATGGATTAAGGTCATATATCTCTACTAACCATCTTAAACTCTTCTTATTGTTGTGATTTGTCTTAAAAGTTCTTATAGATTAATTAATTTTAGTGATTACATATTTTTTATAGGAAGAGTTAAAAGATTTTTTTTTTAGTAGAAAATTTAATGAAGAATAAAAAACTATAAATATAATTGTTGAACAGTTATTTTTTGGGAATTGAGGTAAAATAGAACTTTAATTATTAATTGAAATTTTTTTTTGTTGGAGGTATTGTTAAATGAAGATTAAAAATTCGGTTATTGCGGTTGATGATTTGGATGAGTCTGCTAGGTTTTATACTGAAGTTTTAGGGTTGGTTGAGACTAGAAGATTTAGTCCTCGTCCTGGTTTGACTATTGCTTTCTTTCAGGGTGAAGGTGAGGCTATGATTGAACTTATTGAGGGTGAAGAGAATGGAAAAAAAGGTTTATATATGGTAGGTATGGAAGTTAGGGATATGGATAAGGAGTTAGCTGGTTTAAAGTCTAAAGGTGTAGTATTAACTCGTGGACCGTTTGGTGCGCCGGGTGGTCCTAGGATTGCTTTTCTGGATGGTCCGGATGGTTTGGAGATTGAGTTGATTGAACCTTCTAAATAATGATTTTAGGTAGTTTTAAATGAAATATTTATGAATTAAACGTCCTCACTGGAATAAAAATTTAATATTTAATTTCATGTAAAAACCAGGTTTTAGGTGATAAAATCGAAAGTTTTAAGGGGTGTATTATAAGTGGTTAGTATGTATTTGTATGGTGATGTGGATTGGGAATATTTTAAAAAGGATTCTAGTTATGTTTTGATAGATTATTTTAAATCTCTTATTGAAGGTAATGCGCTTTCATCTGAACAATTAATTGAAATTAGGCTTCTTATTGCGGATGTTGTTTCAATTAATGATTTAAGTGAGGATGAAATGGTTATTAGGAATTATATTGTTAAGGAATTGAAGAGTTTGATTTACCGGAATTATGAGTTAACTGGTGAAATACCTGATTTTATACGTAAATATCAGAAGAAGTGATAACCTAGAGATTAAATTTGTTTTATTAACTATAAATTTAATTAATTTTTACTTTGAAATGGTAGGGGGATTCCATATAAATGATTATAGTAAATGCTACTATTACAGTTAAGCCTGGTGAGAGGGATAATATTATTTTAAAAAGTAATGATTTAATAGAATTAACTCGTTTAGAAGCGGGTTGTATCAGTTATAAATTATTTGCAAGCACTGAGGATGATAATGTTTTAATGATGATTGAGCAATGGGAAAATTTTGAGGATTTAGAGTCACATATGCAAACTGAGCAGTTCTTAGCATATGCTGAGGATATTGAAGATATGATAGATAAAAATATTGATATAGCAGTTTATTCAGCTGATAAAATATAAAAAAAATTTCTATTTTTACATTATTTTCTAAATGTGAATTTCTTAGGGGATAATATTAAAACAAATAATATAAATGAGTATAAAAGGGTAATTTTTAATAATATTAATAAAAAAAGATAGGGTGCATTATTTTTTTTTATTTTATATTTTTTTTATTATATTTTTTTTGGAAGGCGTTAAAATTTTATAATTTAAATATATAATTTTTTTTTTAATGCACCCTAACTGATATAATATAAATTATTACTTATAAAGTTTATCATTATTTCATAGAAAATATAAATAATAAATAACTAGGAATTTTTTTTATAACAAATTCATTTTTAACATAATTTACAAATTATCCAAATCTGAAGAATGGCCTTAATTTGGTGTTTGAGATTCTTGAACCTGCAAATTCGGGCTAATAAACTCAACAAATGAGGGTGACTACTATTTTTTACTAATTTTATTTTAGAAAATATAATTAGAAAAAAATGTAGAATTTTATTTATAACATCTAGAGATTATATGTAAACGTGTAAAAATGGTAAATTAAATGTTAATTTTTTTCTATTAATAAAAAAAAAATAGGTTATCACTGTAAAAACATTTTTTTTTATTAAAAATTTTTTTTAGGATATATAAAATAAATCGTTTTTTTAAATTATAGGGGATTTTTAATGGTGAAAAGTAAATTAAAGGCTGTAGCACTTGATGTGGATGGTACTATAACGGATAATACCAGAAAATTATGTGTAAACGCTATTAATGCGATATATCAATCTGAAAATATTGGAATTCCAGTTATATTTGTAACAGGCAATGTAATGTGTGTGGCCAAAGCTTTATCTATATTTTTAGGTACGACGGGTGGTTTGGTGGCTGAAAATGGTGGTGTAATCGAATCCGGGGGTAGAACTAAGATTTTAGGTAATATTAAGGAATGTGTCAATGCTTATAACGTTCTTAAATCAAAGTTTGATGTTACTCGACGGGTTTTGGCTGAAGATAGAGTGTCTGAAGTGGCACTTGAAAGAACATTACCGGTAGAGATGGTTAGAGACGCGGTTATGGATTTTAATGTAGTGGTTTACGATTCTAAATTCGCGATTCATTTAACTGATCCTTTGGTAGATAAAGGATCTTCTTTGAAGATGGTTTGTTCTGATTTAGGTTTAGAAACGGATGAGATTTTAGCTATTGGTGATGGTGAGAATGATATCGAATTTTTTAATGTTGCTGGCGTGAAAGTGGCTGTTAATAATGCTGATGATAAGCTTAAGGATATAGCAGATTATATAACTGTGAAATCTTATGGTGATGGTGTAGCAGAAGCAATGGAGAGATTTATTTTAAAAGAAGTATAATTTTGTCAATAATTTAATTTTTTTTGTAGATTCCCAATTTTTTTTAGATATCAATCTAAAATTTATGTTGCAGCTAAAGATAAATCCAGTTAATGGATTTAATTGGGGATTTAAAGAAAAGAGATTTATCAGAGGTTCCCACTGAGAAGTTATCTTGATTTGATGATTAAATATCCAAATTAATTAGATAAGGAAGATGTGGAATTTAATATTCAAGCAGAAGAGAAGTTATGAAAAAATTTTATTAATGATCCTCTACTGAAGGAATGGAAAAATTAAATAGAATAAAACTAATTATTTGATATTAAATTTTATAAAAATAGTTTAATTAGAATAAGAATTTTTGATATAAAAAAATAATGTTTTTTGTTTTCATTGAAAATTATTAAATTAAAAAGAAATTTAATATCTTTTAGTTTCAAAAAAATTTCAAGAAAACATTTTTTTTTCAGGGATATTTTAAAGAAATAGATTTCCAAAAAAAAGTTTGTATTTTAGAATTATATTTTTATTCTACTACTTCTGCAAAAGCAAAATTTCTTCGAGTAGAATTAATTCTAATTTTAACTTCATCGCCTACTTTAGCACCTGAGACAAATACAACGAAACCTTCTATACGTGTGATTCCATCCCCGTCTCTACCAGTGTCTTCAATTTTAACATCGTATTCTTCCCCTTCATTTATAGGAGAATTATTTCCGCCTTTATTATTACTTTTCTTATCATTACTGTAATTTCCAAACAAATTTATCACTTCCAATTTATGACCAAATTAATGGTCTAATCTAGTATTGAATTTCGGAACATATAAAGTAATCTAAAATAAGAGTAAATAAATTCTAAATTTATAGTGTATTAATTGTTTTTTTAACTAAATATATTAAATATTTCCTTATTTTTTAAAGCAGATGAGTAATATATGTTTTATAAGTATTTTATAACCGAAGGGTTTTTATATGATGAAATATTTAAGTTAACTATAACAACAAAAATTATAGAAACATTAATAAATATTATTTTTTTGTTGGATAATCAGTATTTTTATTTTAATAATATAATTATTATTTGAAGTTTAATATAATATCATATAAATAGAAAAAAATTTTTTTTCTAAAAACTAAAAAAAAGAGTAATACGAAAACTATGATGTCTATAGCCTTCTCCAGAAAAATAGTGGAAATTTCAAAGATAATTGGTGAAAATGGTGATGGAATTAGCTATATTCTTAATGAAGGGGATAGCTACACTATTGGAACTAGAAAATACAGTGAAAAAATAGCTCAATATCTAAACCAAACCGTGAAATCATGGGATGGTAGTGAAGCTAACTTAGAGAATAAGAAAGGAAAAAATAAGAAAATAAAACCAAAAAAAGTAGGTTATCTTTGGAAAATTCCAATAAATGAAAGTAATTTATGCTTAACTCCCGCAGATAGTGAAGTATAAAAATTATTTCTATTTTTTATTTTTTTTGGGAATATAAATTTTTTTTATAAAGGGAAAGATTTTAGTTTAAAATTCATATTTCCCAATAAATTTATTTAACTTTTGATTTTTTAACTCCTCGTCCTCTTTTACTACCTGGTTTTACATAATTCCTCTTTTGTCTAGTTCTCTTGTTAGTTCCTGATACTTTTGCCATATTGATTTCAACTCCATTATATGATAAGAAAATTTTTATATAAATAAATATCAAATAATTTTTTACTATATCCAAATTAGAAAATAAGACTTGAAACTCTTTACTAAAAAAAATTTCCATTACATTCTATTTTTTTTACTTATAATGTAAATAAAAATATTTAGAATCGTAAATTGAAATATAATTTGCTTATTTTGTATTCAAATGTAAGGGGTATTTCAAATCCGCTCCATGAATATAAAAAAATTATTTATTTTTTTTATATTTTTAAGATTCATTAAAATAATCTTTTTTATTCTTATGATCTATTTCTTATATTAAATGATATGATTTTTATTCTATAATAAAACCTATCCCCCCAAAAATAGGGAATAAAAAAAAATTATAATTAAAAATAGGCTATAATGTGGAAGTTCATAAATCCACTAAAACAGTAAAAATTATTACAAAAAAAATTGGTGAGTAATTTTTTTTTTACTCTGTAATTGAATATAAAAGTGTATGTTCTTATTAAGTTATGGCTTGCTTGATTTTTAACTGCTACAGCAGTATATAAACCTGATAAGTATCATTGACAAGTGACTGTAAGTTGTTATTATAGTTAAAGTGTAACCATTGATGGTGTCATATGATATTGAAACAATATTACCTGTGGTTAGGTTTTTAATATATATACCACTATAGTTAGATCCAGCTGTGATGTTTTCATTGAATTTGATGGTGACTGGTGCTGTGAGTGAGACTCCAGTCTCGTTAATAATGGGATTACAAGAAATAATCTAGTACATCATTGATTGTATATAAATGTAATATGGAGTGGAATCGGATATATAAATCATTCCAATCATATATAATGTTCTGTAATCCCGTAATATATTTCCATTGCACAGTCCATTAATGTTCAAGGCATAACAAATTCCAGTAGCATTCATTAAATTACCTACACCTAAGTATATTTTACCATCCGATCCAATAATTGCTGCTGTTATCAAACCATCAGCAGAGTATATCCATTTAACTATTCCATTAGTATTAACATGAAATAAAAAATATTATTAATATGGAGTTATACTAAAATAATGAATAAAAATAGTCGATGAAATAGTGATATCATTTTTTTGAATGCTATTCGTAATAAAAAAAAATATTTTCAGTTTAAAATAATAAAATTAAATGAGGTCATATTTTTTTTAATGATTAAAAAAACTCCTATTATAGAATTGGATAATCGTATGAAACGATTTAAAATACTTATGAATAATATGCATCCGGAATGGGAGATTACAGTTATTTTCAGTAAGATTAACCTTTATTATTTTACAGGCACGATGCAGGAAGGTATATTAATAATTAAGCGTGATGATGAGCCTATTTTTTGTGTGAGGCGTAGTTATGAGAGGGCTTTGGATGAATCATTATTCAGGTTAATTAAACCTATGAATAGTTTTCGAGATGCAATTGGAAGTCAGGATAAACTTCCAGAAACAGTGTATTTAGAAGCTGAATTAGTTCCATTGGCTTTATATCAACGATTTCATAAATATTTTCCATTTAAGGATTTTAAATCAGTTGATAAAGTTCTAACTATGGTTAGGGCTGTTAAAAGTGAATATGAATTATCATTGATGAGAGAAGCGGGTAAGATTCATCAGCATGTATTGGAAGAACTTGTACCGGAAATGTTACAGGAGGGAATGAATGAAGCAAGTTTGGTGGCAGAACTTTTCCAGGTTATGGTGGAGGAGGGGCATGATGGAGTAACCCGTTTTGGCATGTTTGATACAGAGATAGTTCTAGGTCAATTAGGTTTTGGTGAAAGTTCCATTTATCCCACTTATTTTAACGGGCCAGGGGGAAATTATGGATTAAGTCCAGCAGTTCCACTTTTGGGAAGTCGTGATAGGAAATTAAATAAGGGTGATCTAGTTTTTATAGATGTGGGATGTAGTGTTGTGGGTTATAATACTGATAAAACCATGACTTACATGTTTGGTCAATCCCTTCCCCAGTACGCTATTGATGCTCATAATGAATGTGTAAATATACAGAATGAAATAGCAGAAATGTTAAAACCGGCTATTATTCCTTCGGATATTTATAGGGAAATAATGGGTAATCTTGATAAGGATTTTCTACGTAACTTCATGGGTTTTGGTAATCGGAAAGTTAATTTCCTTGGTCATGGGATTGGTTTATTAATTGATGAACAACCGGTAATTGCAGAGGGATTTAATGACCCATTAGAGGAGGGAATGGTGTTTGCTGTGGAACCTAAAAAGGGAATTCGTGATATTGGAATGGTGGGAATTGAAAACACTTTCATAGTCACTTCACATGGCGGGGAGTGTATTACAGGGAGTAATCCTGGATTAATTCCAATATTTTAAAGTAATAAAAATATAAAATGTAATTTAACCATTTCTTTTGCCACGTCACGGAGCCATAAAATTGTCTGATATACTCATTTGATTTTTAATATGTTATTCTTATTCTAATCTAAATTAGGCTGGAAAGACTTTATCCAAATTTTTTTTATTATATTGATAAGGGTGACTTTGAAAAAAAATGTTATTAATTAATAAAATTTTTTTAAAAAAAAGAGAATTTGTAATGTAAATTATTTAAACTAATATATTTATATTATAGAGATTTTCGATTTACTATTTGATCTTTGATCATTTAAATTTTTTAGAAATTTGGAATTCGTGTTTTTAATCTGTTTAAATTGTTATAGGCAAATATTTATATAGTATTATGTTTATAGG
>JACWMK010000112.1 GCA_015661405.1 Methanobacterium sp. | reverse complement strand
CCTATACTATTAATACTATATAAATTTATTCCATTTACCATTCTAACCAAATATAAACAATATAAAAACACCCAAAAGAATAAAAAACAAAAAATTATAAAGGTTTATAGAAATTCTCTAAACTATAAAGCTAATAAAAAATTATTCTCATTTTTAAAATTATAAATAAAAATAGAATGTGAATAAAAAAAATTAACTAATAAAGGATAGTGTTTAGAATAGAAATTGTTACTGTTATTCCATGTTACAATGAAGAAGAAGCTATAAAAGAGGTAGTAAATAACGCTCTAAAATATTCTGATGTTCTAGTGGTAGACGATGGTTCAACAGATAAAACCTCCCCATTAGCAGTAGCGGCAGGTGCCATGATAATTAAACATCAAATTAATTTAGGTAAAGGTGCAGCAATTAAAACCGGTCTTAAAAAAGTATTAAATGATGATTACAAGATTATAATACTAATGGATGGTGATGGACAGCATAATCCCCAATGTATACCTTTAATAGCTTCAGGCATAGGTAAAGCAAAAATAATAATCGGCTCAAGATTTATTAATGGAAACCAACCGGGTATGACTATAATGAGAAGATTATCAAATAAATTAACCACCATCAACCTTAAATCCATCACTGGATACCAAGTAACAGATAGTCAAAGCGGTTTCAGAGCAATATCATCAGATATTGCACATTATTTTATAAATATACCTTATAATGATTATATATATGAATCAGAGCTTATATATCAAGCATCTAAAAAAAATGTAATAATTAATGAAAAATCTATTCCCTGCACTTATAAAAATGAAAAATCATATATAACCTGGATAAATGTGTTAAATTATACATTATTCCTAATAACACTACCTTTAAGAGAATTAAAATGGAAAATTAAACATTAAAGGATTAATAAATTAAAAAAGATTTTTAGATTAAAAAAAAATAGAATTTTTTTATGCTAAAATAGAGTTCTGGAACATAATAATTTAAAAAAAAATGTAAATTTTATCCGTTAACAGTAAACGTTTTGAGGCTTAAGATAATCTATTTTTTAATCTTGATATTTTATGGTTATATTGATCTTTAAGTTCATTTAATTGTTCTTTATAATATAATTCTGTGCTTTCCAACTTCATAATTAACTCTTTAACTCTTTTAAATGAATTAGCATAAGATTCTAATTTCCTTCTCAATTCCGATACCGTACTCACATCCATCACATTAGATAAATCCTTATAATGCAATACAATAACAGTATCACCTTTACTGAAACCTTTAGCTTTATCTAATTTGACAAATAACTGTTCAGCTTCATCACTATTTTTCAAATTACTTTCAACTCTGGTTACGGTGATATCATCCGATGAATCATTCATGATAATTACCTCCCCATTTTATAATATTTTTTCATATTCAACTATCAATTAAAATTAGGTATCTATAATATTTATTTTTTTTTCAAAAATTATATATATTAGTTATAAAAATTGATATTTTCAATCACAAATAAAGTTATTCTACAAATAATTGTAAACATTAAAATTAATCTAAAAAAGCTAATGAAAAAAATTATATCTCTCTACTTATAAACTGGTACTAAATCATGTTGGAATAAAATAAGAGATAATGCTTTAAAAGCATAATTGGGATTATTTTATTCTTTAGATTTAAGTTTAGTGTCTATAATCTTTCCTATTGCATCTGCTTTTTCCATTGTTTCCGGCTGATCCCTAACTGATATACATTTTAGTATATTATAGGATGGATTATTCAATGGATTATTATCCGGTAATTCCTCCAAGTAGCCTTCATATATATTCTCTTGATATTTTATCATTTTCTCGATTTCTTTAGCTTTCTCCATTGTTTCAGGTTGATTTTTAAGTATTTCGTAATTTCTTTTCATACTGTTCCAAATTGAATAATGGCAAGTTTCACCAGGACCACAAGTAAAACATCCGGGACTTCCATGACCAATTACACTTCCAACCATCTGGAAGCCACTAATCATGACATCCACCCTATAACAGCAGTTGCTCCTATTTTACCTTGTGTAAGTTGTTTAACATGTCTTAATGACCATAATCGTTCAATGAAAGCTTTCGTAAATCCACTAGCACCGGCATACATAACCGGGGTACCAATCACCAGGGCATCCGCATCTAAAACATTTTGAGAAAGCCATTGGAAATCATCATCCAAAACACAACAGTTCGTGTATACACACTTCTTACAAGCTCTACATGACCCTATATTAATGTCTGAAAGTTTAACAAACTCTTGATTAACACTTGTGGCTTTCAATATAGTTTTCACTAATATGTCTGTATTACTATCCTTAACCGGACTACCACTAATACCTAAAACGTTTAACATCTGAATATTCTCCTACTAATAGTGATAATTTGTTTATTACATTTATATTATTAAAAAATTAATACTTACAATTTTGTTTATGTTTACTAAAAATCTAGAAATATATTTTTAAATGGTTTAATAGTGAAAAAGGTGTTTATAATATGGAATATGAATTCAAAATAAAAAATATCATTTTAACATAAGATTGATTTAAAAAATTAAATAAAACCATGCCACCATCGTTAAATTTTATCTAAGATTTGATAAAATGATGACTAGGAGAAATGCAAATAAAATTAAGTAATGAAAGCAATGTTTAATATATAATGAGGCATTATTTAATTATTATATTTTTTTTATATTTAATATGATGATTCATAAATTAAACTAGTAATTTTTATTAGTTTAAAACGATTCCACAAATAATAAAAAATCTAGAAATAAAAAATTAATTCTACTTTTTCTAGTTATAAAACGTTTTAGCCTTTAACTCTATTCTATATTAAGATGTTATAAAAAAAAATCTAATAATGTTTAAATTATATGTTACTAACTAAAGGTTTAACCTACCCTTTGTGATGTAAACATTTTTTTTTATAGAGTTATCATTTTTCTACTCATTTGATGAATAAAAAAATTGGGTGTAATTTGCATGTAATTTTGAAATATTTACTTAAATGTAAGTTTCTAAAAAAAAGATTAAGGAAGAACTTTAAACAAAAAAAGTTAGATAAATTCCTTATTTTTAAAAAAAAAGAAAAAAAGAAAAAAAATATAATAGGAGGATTTTTACTCGTGAGTTTCACAGGATTAATATTGAAAAATCCATTCAGAAACAGAACTAGGGCTGCTTTAGCAATAGTAGGGATTGCTATTGGTATAGCAACTATCGTGGTTTTAGGTATGGTTACTGGTGGTCTTCAAACAGCTACAACCAGCACCCTTAAAGCAGGAGCAGCTGAAATTACAGTAACTCCCGTTGGGTCTGGTGGCTTTGGATCAGGAGGAGGCACCCTTAATGAAAGTTTAGCAAGTGATCTGTTAAATATTAGCGGAGTCGCTAACACCGCTGGAATTCTAAGTGCAAATGCAAATATTACCGGTGCTTCTAACTCATCATCCGGTTTTGGTGGTTTTTCAGTTATTGGCATAGACAGTAGTAAATTAAGTTTAGAAGGAATAAGTAGTGTAAATGGAACAGTTTATACTAATGGTAGTTCAAATCAGTTGATACTAGGACAAACAGCTGCTAAAAATCTTAACAAAACTGTGGGAAGTACTATCACGATCTTCGGCTCAAATTTCACGGTTACAGGAATTTATCAAACCGGTAATTTCATGACTGATGGGGGAGCTTTCATGTCCCTTAATACTTTGCAAAATTTAACCAGTAATAATGGTAAAATAAGTGATATCGCGGTTAAAGTTGCAGATAATGCTAATGTCACCACGGTAAGTCAAGCTATAACAAATGC
>JACWMK010000006.1 GCA_015661405.1 Methanobacterium sp. | reverse complement strand
CAGATGATAGCCATCAGGATGAATGCTAGTGGGAAACCGAAGATCATCCAGTTAACAAATGGTAAGTTAGTGTAAGCGGCTGCCATCAAGTTAGGTGCGGTTCCAATTTCTGTTCCAAATCCTCCTGCAAGAGAACCATATGAACCACCCAAAGCCAAAGACTTCGCCAAATTACTCTGACCTAGTTCCGGATCGTGAACACCCATTAAGGGTATGATTTCTTTGATGATGGGAAGCAGCATAGCATATGCTACCACGTTTTCAATGAAAGCTGATAGAAGTCCAGTTGACCATACAACAACAAATATAGCTCTATCTGGAGTGGTACCGAAACGGCTGAGCATGTTGTAAGTTAAACGTGCTGCAAGTCCGCTTTTACGGATTGCTACTGCAATTATGAAACCTCCAATCATCAGGAAGATGATAGGATTTGCAAAACCTATAACTGCGTTGGTAAATGTAGCCACACCAATTACAGGTTGAATAAACAACAGTAACAGTGATGTAACTGCTAAGTGAAGTGCTTCAGTAACCCACATCACTATTGCGAAAAGTAAAAGAGCAATCGACGCGTGCCCCGCATAACCTAAACCCGGTACCGGTATGAGCATCACCACTACGAAGATAATTATAGCTAATGGTATACCTAATTTCTGAAGATTAATTTCCGTTTTTATCCCTCCTTTCTATTTTTTTTTATTATTATTAACAATATTTAACAAAAAAAAGTGGGTTTGATTTCTTTAATAAATTTATCGGTTTTATTTTCTTGAATTTCCTCTTGTTGACTAATTGAATTAAATATTTATAATATAAATATAAAAAAAAACTAATCGGAAGAATGTTTCCTTTATTATCATATAAATATTTCGAAATTGATTCGTTTTCATTGAACTGATTGTTCGCTGTGATCATGGATTTCTCAATGAATTTAGTGATCCTTATTAAAGTCCGGAATTATCGTTTTAACGAGAAATCACTGCAAAGCATTTAGAACAAAAAATTTTTAAAACACCAATAACTTTACAGCCCTGAATAAAGCATAAAATGAAAATTCTGTATTTTTTTTATAATAATATTATTTTTATTTTATTCAGATAATTAAGAAAAAGATGAAATAATCTTTTTTTTATCAAGTTGTTTTAGAGTTAATCTTTTAATAGAAGTGATTAATTGGATATTTTTTAGTTAAATTAGTATTTGTACCTAAAAATTTATATATAATAAGCCTGAAACCATGGTATGCTGTCAAATATATTCAATGCGGCGTTAGTCCAGCCTGGTTAAGACACTGGCCTGCCACGTCAGTGACCCGGGTTCAAATCCCGGACGCCGCATCGCGGTTGTAGTCTAGTCTGGTTAGGACTTGGGCCTTCCAAGCCTACGACCCGGGTTCAAATCCCGGCAGCCGCATTTATTATTTTTAAATTAAGATTTTATTAATTTTTTAAAAAAAAATATTTTTCTCTAAATAAAATTCAATTTTTAATCGGCACAAGTAGTTCTGCTGCGACTAATCGGCAAATATCAGTCTTGGTTATAACACCCACTGGTTTTTTATCTTCTAGTACTAGAAGACCAGATATATCTGCTCTGATCATTAGATTAGCGGCGTTTTTTATATCATCATCAATTGATATTGTCATGATATTTTTAGACATTATCTCTGCTATATGTGGGGTAATACCCTCTTTATTAGGCTTTATATTACCTAGAACTCCAATGAGATCTGTGTAGGATATTACACCTTGAGTTTTTCCATTATTATCCATTACAAATAATCTGCGTATTCCTTCTTTGTACATCTTTTGAAAGGCTTCTAATGGAGTTGTGTTTGAGTTGATGGTTATAATGCTTGGATTCATGGCTTCTTTAATTTTCATGGTAATCATCTCCATCATAATAAATTATATAATAAAATGTGATTTTTTTTTATTTTAAAAATTAGAATTATATATAAATATAAGGACTTTTAATTTTATTAATATATTCTTTATTATTTTAAATGATTAAATATGTTAGATAAGCTATAAATACTAAAAATATAATAAAATAGTATTATAATAATAAAATATCTATTTTATATACTACAAAATATTAACCATATTGTTCACGTTCAACAATATTGTGTTCTGATAACAAACTTTATATATTCGAAATTTGTATTATCATAATAATAAAAAGTGAAGGAGAGAATAAAATATGATGAGAATAAGTATGTCACTACCCAAAAAGCTCTTACACGAATTCGACGAAGTGCTTAAAGATCGAGGATACCAATCACGATCAAAAGGAATACGTGACGCTCTTAAAGATTACATAGTACGTTATCAGTGGATGAATGAGATGGAAGGCGACCGCATAGGAATCCTCGCCGTAATATACGACCATCATTACACTGGTGTTATGGAGGATCTCACCGACATTCAGCATGACTATCGAGAATATATAAATGCAGTTATGCACGTCCATATGACTGATAAGTATTGTTTAGAAGTAGTAGTAGTTAAAGGAGACGTTAAATACATCCGCGAGCTTACAGAGAAAATAATGAGACTCAAAGGTGTCGAACACGTTAAACTAACCAGCACCGCCAGCGGGGAAAAATTAAGTAAATTATAAGAAAACTAATTAATTTATATAATGATAGGACAACGTAATACAAAAATTTTTTTTTTAATGAATTTATAAAACTCAAAAATAAGGGTTAATAATAGAAATGTCCTATCATTATAATCTTACTTCAGATTACGAGAGATTAGCTGGATTTTATGAATCCATAACAAAAAAATCTGAAGGTATAGTATTTGATATAGGAACCGGTTCAGGCATACTCAGCACTTGGGCTGCTCCTTACGCTAATTTTATTTATGCTGTGGAGAAGGATTCTATTGTAGCTGAAAAAACAAGATCCTACCTAAATGGTTTTAAAAATATTTCTTTTATAGAAGGCGACGCTCGTGAAATACGATTCCCCGAGAAAGCTGATCTAATTATATGTGAAATGTTAGACACTGCCCTTATAGATGAAGAACAGGTTCCAGTAATTAATTCTGTTCTAAAGTACCTCAAAAGAAATGGAACTGTCATTCCTCAAGGAGTAATTAACATTGCTGAACCAGTTCATATGGAAGCAGAACATTTATATTATGAAGAAACCGAAAATCCTAGCCATCATACCCTGGGTCCATTAATAGTATATAGTAAATATGATTTCAAGAAACCTATAAATCCTGAGGTAGATTTTGATTTGCAGTTTAAAATATGTAGAGATGGGAGTCTAAATGGTGTAAAAATCACCACTTTCACACTTATTACATCTAATATAATTTGTGGACCAACTCCTATGTTAAATCCACCTTTATTGATTCCAATAGAGGAATTAAGAGTTAAAAAGCATGATACTATAACGATTAATTTAAATTATATTATGGGCGGTGGATTAAATACAATTAGAACAGAAATTAAAGAAATTTCTTAAAAACAGTGATAAATTAGTCATTTTAGGTATCGGGAATGAGTTAAGAGGGGATGATTTCATAGGATCGCTATTAGCTAGGAGATTTAGTAAATTATTCAAGGATAGTAATAATATAATGGTTTTTGATGGGGGAACTGTCCCTGAAAACTATACTGGCGCTATTAAAAAGGAAAATCCAACTGAAATCATTTTAATTGACGCTGCTAATATGGAAAAAGAAGCGGGATACATTAAAATTATAGATCGAACTGAAATTGCCAGTTATCATTTATCAACACATGCCATGCCTCTCTCATTTTTAGTGAAGTATCTTGAACATTCAACTAAAGCAAAGATTATTCTTATTGGAATCCAACCTAAAGAATTAGAATTAGTGGGTAATATATCAATAGAGATTAAAAAAAGTATGGAATATTTAGTAGATATATTCTTGAAGATTCTAAATAAATGATCTTAGTGACCTAATTATAAACCTTTAAAGATTAATAAAATGTGATCCCGCTTTATATTAAATGAAAATTTCAAATAAAAATTTCATTGTTCTGTAAAAAATTGGTTTATTTCAAAAATATTATACCTTAGATTTAAAAAAAAACCAGATATGATTTTAAAAATAATATAAAAAATTTATTTGTTTATATTAATTTATTAAAAAAAAATAAAATTAAAATTTGCCATTATTTTAATTAATTTAATATTATAATTTGAATATAAATTTTAGAAAAATAAAATAATAATATTTAACTTCATTTATTTCAATCAAAAAAAAGTTGAGTTGTTATATTTCTATGAAAATCTTATTTATCGGGGCAAGACTCTTTGATGAAGTGGCATTATATGCCAAATCCCGAGGAGTTACAACTATTTTATCAGAATCTGACCCTAAATCTCCAAATCTAAAGTTAGCTGATAAATATCATATTGTTCCTAGGGGAATGGATCATCCCATGAATATAGCATTATCTGAAGATGTTGATGCAGTAGTACCCCTTATTGGTATTGATAAACCACTAATCGAAATAGCTAAAATGAAAGAGAAGCTTGAGAAAGAATATAATTTACCAGTTATTGCTTCAGGAATAAATGCTACAGAAATTTCTGTAAATAAATTAAAAACAAAGAATTTTTTAATAAATAATAATATAAAAACCCCAAAATCCACTGAAATTTCTAAAAAACAGTATAAAATCTCCAAATATGAATTAAGATTTCCAACAGTTCTAAAACAGGCTGAAGGTCAAGGTGGTGTTGGTGTTAAAATTGCTTTATCACCTGAAGATATTGAATCATATTTTGGAATATATTCTCAAGCAATGATGGAAGACTTTTTAAAAGGAGCAGAAGTCTCAGTGGAAGTATTAAGATGGGAAAAAAAGTCTGTACCTCTAGTGAGTGTATACAAAGGTGATACAACTTTAGAAGGAACTCATCCCTTAAATAAAATCAGAACTGCACCAGCTAAACTTGAGAATTTAAATAATCTTAAAATCATGAAGATAGCTAAAAACATTACTGATAAACTAGATGCAAATGGAACCACTGAAATAGAATTTATATTTAACGAAGAAACAAAAGAAATAAATACATTAGAGGTGAACACTAGACCTAGTGGTACAAGGTTTTTGACTTTCAGCTCATCAAATATAAACCCTATGCAACAACTAGTCAACATGGCAATGGGCGAATGGAAACCTCGTACAATTGAAAGAGAAATCGAACATTACAACGCCTTAGAAATGTCATTATCTTTAAATCAAAATAATCTAATTCAAAACCATTCACTAAATAATAATAATAATAATAATCATAAAAAACACATATTTACTTCAGATAAACCATGGATAATTCATGGACCTGATAAGGCAAGTAGAATAACAATTAGATCAGAAAATCCAACTAATTCATTTGAAATTATGAAAAATCTTAAAATAATGGAGTAGTGATTAATTGAGTCTTAACTTGGGATTATTAAACTCAATAATTCCTTTTATAATAGCTTTTGCAGCAGTGGCTTTTTTCACACCTTACATCAGATTAGTATTGTTAAAAGCTAATATCACCGATAATCCCATAGTATCAGAACACAGCCACAAAAAAGGAACACCCACAATGGGTGGTTTAGCAATAATTTTAGGAATGTTATTAATACTCAGTTTATATTATCAAAATAAACTCGTAGTTTTAACAGTCGGATTAATGGTTGTAGCTGCAATTATAGGATTATTAGACGACCTACTCGGCTTTAGAATCAAAGAATTTCAGAAAGTAGTTAAAAATATTTATTCTAAACCAGTTGAAATAGGAATGATAAACTTAAATCCGGGTAATGAGGCAAGAATTATAACTTCTAAAGCTAAGGAACAGCTTGATGAACTTTTAAATCAAAATAAAATAAAAATACTCCGCGAAATTCCCATTAAGAGTGAATTGAAAGATAAGAATAAAATTTTAGCCCAAATTATGATATCACTATTTCTAGTAGTATCTGGTGCAATACCTACCACTTTAAGCGGTTTTTACGTTGGATTTTTAGCTATCCCTATAACTATTTTCGGTGTAGTTGGATCTATTAACGCTGTTAATTTAATAGATGGAATGGATGGTCTAGCTTCAGGAATATTAGGAATGGCTTCAGTAGCTTGTGGAGTATTCTCAATTCTAACTGGTCGATTGGATACATCAATAGTTTTCATGGCTATTGGAGGAGTTTGTTTCGGATTCTTAGTTTGGAATAGACTACCAGCATCTATATTTATGGGTGATGTTGGTTCATTCGCTTTGGGAGGTTTATATGCTGCTGCAGCCATAATGGGAGATGTAATTATTTTTGCAGTGGTGGTGCTAGCGGTGCCTATAATTTCAGTTATAATCAGTCTTATGCATCGAGCAGGAATTATAAATTTAGCAGTGGAACCATTACATCATACATTGAATCATAAAGGATGGTCTGAACGTAAAATAGTTCTCACTTATTGGCTAGCTACCTTAATAATTTGTTTATTCGCCTTATATTTCTACCATTTCTTCCGGTGATTAGAGAATGGGTAAAACAGAATTAAACACCCTTGATTTAGCGAATCATGTTAATGGAGTACTCATTGGAGATAATATTCATATAACTGGCATATTTAATATTTTGAAAGATTCAAAGAAAGGTGACGTAGTTATAAGACATCGAATAGATGAAATTGGTGTTGAAATTGCATTCGAAAAAAGTGTTTCATGTATTATAACTCAAAATCCTACTGAAAATGCTATTAAAACTGCTGAATTACTTGGTTTACCTGTAATAATCTGTGATAAAATAGAATTAGCTAATGCATTCGCCCTTAAATGGTCAGTTGAAAACTACTCAAATAATGCTAAACGTATAGTGGTGACTGGTACTAATGGTAAATCTACCACCACCCATATGATCTACACCATTTTATTTGAGGCTGGTTACACTACTTACACCAATACTGATTCTAAATCTGAATTTAACACCCTTATTGATCCTATGGTGGCTAAACAGATTGCAGAATTCCCGTATAGGATAGATGCTATGGTGGTGGAGGTTTCTGAAGTACAGGGATGGATGGATAGAATCATGAAAAATCACGCCCAACTCATGACTTCTACTCTTAATCCAGAGATTTTAGTATTCACTAACGTGTCATTGGATCACATTGGCCTAGTGAATTCTATTGAAGAATCATTTAATGAAATATCAGGTGCACTTAAAGGATTTAAGGGAAAAAATGTGATTTTAAACCATGATGATCCTCTTATAAGGAGTATGAGTGACTTAGTCCCGTCTTCTGCTGAAGTGGTGTTTTATGGCTCCGGAACCGAGTTAGAATTTTTAGATGATGGAATATTTCATGAGGGAAGACTTATAATGAGTAAAGATGATTTACCTTTTATAAGTCCTCATTTTATTCAGAACACTTTAGCTGCTGTGGGGGTGGCTATGGCATTAAAAATTGATCCCGTTATTATTAAGAAGGCTGTTTCATCATATAAAGCCTTGAATCGAAGGTTTAGTGTTCTATATGAAAGTCCACTTATAATTGATGACTTTGCTCATAATCCTGATGGTATAAGAGTTACTATAAAAAGTGCTGCAGAGTTGGCTAGTGGAGATTTATATCTTGTATCGGCTATTCGCGGCTCTCGTGGTGTACCTATAAATCAAGTAAATGCTGAAGCTATTGTTGAGGGTTTGAAGGGTATTAATCATCATTTGGTAATTACTAGTAGTGTGGAGATGGTGGATCAGGCTAATTTGGTTCAACCTTCTGAAAAAAGGGTATTTATTGAAACTCTTGATAAGAATGATTTAAATTATATATTTTATGAAGAATTGTTTGATGCATTAAAATATGTTGTTGAATCATCTAAAAATGATGATACTATTTTGTTAATCGGTGCTCAGGGAATGGATCCTGCTAAAGAAGTTTTAAAGAAGATTAAGGAATGTTAAAAAAAAATATAATTTATCTCATAGTAATTATGTAAAATAATGACTTATTTATTTGAAATCTAATAATAAATTTCTTTAATTAAAAATTATAGAAATTTTATTCTTTTTATAAAAATTTATATTTTAAATCAATTAATTATTTTTCAAAATAATTGGTGTTTAAATAATTGATTTAAAAATTTATAAAACTAAAATATTCAATTGGAATTATAATAAAATTATTATTTGATATAACATAAAATAAGTTAAATATTAAATTATTTATCTAAAACGTTCATGAATGGAGTTTATGTAATATGAATTGTATAGTAGTAGGGGCCGGCAACGCCGGGCGCCCCGTAGCTAGGATATTGAATTATATTGATCATCAAGTTTTACTCATTGATCAGAAAAAACTGGAGGAATTCCCTAAAAAAACTCAGAAAATTCTTCTTCAAATGAAGAATGAAGGAATAGAATTAGATTTAGGCTCAAATTCTACTCCAGAAGTTAAATATTTTGATTCAGCTTATATATCCCCCACTATACCTGTAGATTCATCAATAAGAAAATCTTTAACTCTTAATGGAGTGAAATTAATTAATCATAGGGATATATCTTATATAATCGATGAAATCATTAATATTGATATAATTGGAGTTACAGGGACCTTAGGTAAAACAAGCACAACTCATATTATCTCCCAAATATTTGAATGCGGGGGATATAAAGTGTGGAAGTGTTCATCACGTCATGGTAACCTCCTAAGTGAAGTAATTATAGATGGAATAATCAAAGATTATCATAAAAAAAATGATATAGCAATATTTGAATTACCTCACGGTACTTCTAGATTAATGTCAAAAGTTAAACTGAAAATCGGAGTACTCACTAATATTTATAAAGATCATCTTGATGAATTCGAGGGATCAGTTGAAAAATATGCTCAGCGTAAGCTTTTTATAGCTGATTCTAGTGAAACTTTAATTTCCACTCCTAATTGTAAAGAATATTTAGAACCTTTACGGGATGATGTAATATATTACTGCACTCGGAAAACTAAAACAATTAATGAATGTGAATGTGACGTTTCAGGTTACCTTAAAAATCAGAGGATCCGGATTGATTATGAATTAAACAATATTATTCATGGTATATTTGAATCAAACTTTAAATTAATGGGTTATTATTTAGAAAATTCAATAGCAGCTGCAGCGGTGGCTTTAACTTATGGTTTAAATGAAAACATCATTAAACAAGGTTTAATAGAATTCAAAGGGATTCCGGGACATTTAGAGTATATGGGAAATTATTGTGGAAGGGAAATTCATTTTGATGCTGCTTTTGTACCTGAAGGATTAGTCTCCACCTTAGAACAGTTTACTAAATCAGAATTAATAGTTTTAATTGATAATCCTGATACTACAACTATCCGAGATAAATACGAAATAGGTAATATTGTAGGTGAATTTGCTGATATCGTCATTTCCAGTGGATATAACGAAACCACGGGATTAGTAGATATGGATGCAGCCCATGAAGTTTTAAGAGGTATTGATAATTCAAACTGCATTAAAATTGCTGTGAAAGACATGATAACTGCTGGAGAACTTGCCATAAAGAATTCAAAGCCTGGTGATACTATTTTACATGTAGGTCCGGGAGCTATAACCAATTATGATGAGTTAAAACAGAAAATGAAATTTGGCCTTGAGAATGGTTGTAGAAAATTATGAGCAGCGATAAAAAAGATGATATTGTACCTTTAATAAAATCAGGTACCCCCATTTATGGAGTAATAGGTGTTTGTGGGGTGGTTGGGAACTTAATAGCTCGTGTACTCCTTGATCATGATTTAAAAGTTGTAGGTACAGATTATAAATCAGAAGCCCAATGTAAATTCAAATACAATTTAAGGGATTATGATTTACCACTTTACCTTGCAGGGCATCCTAAAGATTTTTTTAAAGAATCAAATTATATAATTCTACCACCTAGCATATCCAAGGATTCTAATCTTTATAAAAAGGTAATATGTAGTGGATCTGAAGTCCTTGGAGTTGATGATATACTTAAAATGATCAAGCCGGATAAACCAGTGCTTTGCATAACTGGCACTAATGGTAAAACCACCACAACCACCTTATTGAAACATATGTGCAATTACTCCGGAATAACCACCACGGAGCATGGTTTCAAAGAATTACAGGGGAATATTGATTATATACCACCATTACAATGCCGACTACAGGGAGATGTAGCTATTCTTGAAACCGGGACTTTCGGTGTTCCGGGAGATTTGAAATTTATGTTAGAACGTTGTGATCCATTATGCGGTATAATAACCAATATTACTCCAGATCATATGCCAGATCATCAAGATTTCCTCAGTTACGCTGCTATAAAAAGTGAATTTTTGGATTATCTTAAAGATAAAATGTTAATCATAAATGCAGATGACCCAACCATAACTGGGTTAATTAATAATCTTTCATCTAATACAGCTGGGCATATAATTACATTTGGAGTAGATTATAAAGAGACAGTTGAAAATAAAAAATTATGCTGTTGTGGACGAGAAATCATCCTAAAGGAAACTATATCTGGAATGGGTTATTATCACTGCGAATGTGGAGTGGAAAGGCTTCAGCCAGATTATCTTGCCACAGACATAGATAAGGATGGTTTCATATTACAAACACCGGAAGATGTTTTTAATGTTCATACGTCAATTATGGGACTTCATAATATTTACAATATCTTAGGTGCAATAACAGCAGCGATAGAATTCTTTAATATACCTATATATGATATTATAACCGTTGCGGAAAGCTTTAAAGGCATACCTGGGCGGCTTGATTATATAGGTAATTTTCAGGGAAAAGAAGTTATAATAGATTATGCTCATAACCCTGGAGGAGTGGAAACTGTGCTCCGGGAATTGCGTAAGATTCATGGACGAATTGCAGTTGTTATAACTGTTTCATCAGAATCAGGTGAAAGTGGTGATATTTGCATTTTAAATAAATGTTTAGAAAATGCGGATTTTATTATTCCTGCTTCTTTTTACTCTCGAAAAGTTGCAGATAAACTTATGGAATCTATGATGTCTGAAAAAATCTTGTTAACCCCTGAAAATCCCAAAGAGTTTAAAAAAAGAACTTTAGGTGCTAACTTGGAGCAAGTAATGGGTGGATTAGAAAAGGCATTGGAATGTGACGTGCCTGCTGTTGTTTGTATCGGTGAAGCTGCATTTAAATATAAAGAAGATATTTATAAAAAATTACATTATTTATTTTAACCCCTAAAAGTTAAATAATAATATAAACCTATTTATATGCTAATACTAATTCGAATATTTATACATGAATTCCGAAAATATTATAATTATTTTTATTGATTAATTTAAAATTAATATTTAAAAAAAGTTAAATTTTATATAATTTATTTATTAGAAATCGAAAAATCAGGGAGAAAACCAAGAAATGTTCATAAAAGTTAGAAGAGACACTTTAATAATTCTTGTACTGGCCTTCATACTTATTTTATCCGGGCGTTTTATGACTTACACTGCATATGCTTCATCACCAGGAGCATATGAAGGAGTACCTATATCCGGAGTTATAATAAATGGAAATGATATTGAACCAACGGATATTATAAAAGCTAATGTTGAAAGTGAAGGCTTCAGAGAAGGAAGTTATATTGACGGTGACACTTTAGTTACTAGTAAAACTAGGCTTCCCTTAAGTGAAGCTATAACAAATGCAGAGCTAGCTGCAACTGAGTCTGCATATCCAGGTACTACAATGTATCCTATAACTGCAGCTAGTATTACAGTTGATAATCAAACAGGCATAGTAACTGTGAATGTTATCGAAGATTGGTCATCTGTGGTGGTGAAGTAACCATGCGGAAGGTGAATGTAGCACGAATTTTGGTGCTATTTATTACTACATTAGTGATGATGAATGCGGCTGCAGCTACTTGTAATGTAATAATCATTACTGATCCCACGGGTCAAAGTCCTAACGGGGCTGCTGCGGGTAGTATGTCCTATGATAGTAACATGTTTGAATCAACCTTCATAAACTCACCAGTAGATAAGTTTGCAATCTTATCTGGTGGTGCAGATACGAGTGGTAGTAGTACTGTTGTAAATGACACTCCCAGGTTGCAAATGATAGTTGAAGCTATTAATGATCTTAAATCAGGAGCTAATGCTGAAACTGCTGCTAGTATTGCTAATAGTTTCTCCGGGCAGAGATTGGTGATTGGAGGCCCTACTATCGGAGCTGCAATAGCCGGTACGTCTGGTAATTGGTTAATTGAAGTTTCGAATGATGGTACCATTACTATCACCCCCACTACAGGAGAAATAGGTGTATTACCACCAGGTACTAAGGGGGCAGTACTTCACTTGTTACATACACCAGGTAATCCTCAACCTGATAATACTACTGCAGTGGGACTGGCTGCTTCTGAAATGATTGGTGAACAAATTAGGGATGGTTATCCAGCTACACAGATATTGGCTAATACTTTTAAATTGGTTGCCGAACAATCAGGTGAACAGTTTGGTGGAGGAGGTATCAATCTGGATTCGGGTATATCTACTGAAGATACGTTTACACCATCTGAATTAAATCAAACAGGTTTCCCTATGGATCAGCCCTTTGAGAAAGTTGATCCTATCAGCGGTTGGGGTATTACTTTTCCTGACGCTGATAGTTACACTACTTCCCCTATTGATAATAATCCTTTAACAACAGTATACGCTTATCAAGCTATGGAAAATTACATAACAGTTGGAGCAAACAATGCTAGTGTTTCAACATACGGAACTGACGATCCTGGTATTATTGGTACCACCGAATCAGTTGTTGAATCATCTGTAAATGAACATGGATTCGATGCTACTCAAATAGCTAGTGATATTAACAAAGCTATAAGTAGTGGTTTATTGGTTGGTGTTAGTCCTGTTGAACCTGATGATATTCATATTGAAACCTATACTAAACAAGTGGGAGTTTACTACACTCCACTTGCAAATGGTAGGACTGCACCGGTTTGGAATTTACCTATAAGCTCTTCTCTTTTAGAGTCAATTGGAAATTTACAGACTGCCATCGGTTTGATTATGGTTGTTTTAGTAATATTTAGAAGTACGCTTATCTCTTCTTTCTCAAGGAGACGTAAAAAACTATAAAAAGGAGAATTCTTAATTATGGCGTTAATATTGGTTAGAGCGGATAGTGATAAGAAAATCTTGAATGCATTGGCTGATTTGGAGAGACATGCTAAATTAAAGATCACTGGAAAGCCGAGAATTCTTGAAGCAAAGATTGCTGATAAATTTATGAAAGGGATTCTAAAACAAGAATTAAAGACAAAAACTAAATTTGCGGTTATGGTAAGAGTGCAGGAGGACACTACTAAAAGCATAATGCAGGTAAAGAGTATACATCCTCCAGCACATATTATGGTTTTAAGCCGTGAATACTCGGATTACCCTGAATTAGAAAAAATTTTTAAAGAACTTAAACCATTAAGAGGATATTACTCTCATAAAAACTCTTCTTAAATATTTATTATAAAAAATAAAATATTTGAATAATTTTTTAATTCTTGAAATAAAAATAATTTTTTTTTAAGATACTAAAAAAATTAATTTAAAAAAAAAATAATTCTTTTTCAATTTTCAAAAAATTAGGGATGAATTTGGATTATTATAAAAAATTCTATTTATTCTTTTTTATAAAAGCTATGTCTCCAATAGTCGCCCCTCTAATCCTCTGAGAACCTTTATCCTCTAAATTTTCATCCTCAACTTTCTCAAGAAGACTCACATTCAAGATTTTCTCTAGTTTCCTAGCGAGCTTAATATCAGGAACCATCTTCCCGGATTCAATCCGACCTATGACTGAAACCTTCTCATAAACCTTTTCAGCTAAATTTTCTCTAGACCATCCTAAATTCTCTCTGGCTTTACGTATAACTGTATTAAAATCCTCTAAAACCTCATTTGAAGGTTCCTTATATCTAGGAAGTCGCGGAGGAGTTCTTTTCCTGATCGCTCTTTGAGGTTCTTTTTGAACTTTACCAAATTTTGAACATTCCTGACAGGTTTGCATAACTGAACCTTCAATTTTAACTCTAACAGGTGTTCCAACCACTTTTTTACCGCAAATCTCACATCTCATAATCACATACCTTTTTTATAAATTTATATACTGTATATTACTTCAGTTACCTCAATATTTAAATATTATTAAGTATAAAAATTGGTTATATAATTATAAAAAATCAAAATAATAAATTAACAGTCAAAACCGAATAGGAGTGAGCTAGGATCATGGAAAACATGTCCCAAAATATTCTTAAAAAAATTGAAGACCTCAAAAAGGAGATAAAGCTTCTTAAAGAAGAAAATACTAAAACTAAAAGAAATTTAATGTGGAAGGTAAGGAAACTTGAAAAAGACAAAGTACTGATGGAAAACGAAAAAATGCGGCTTGATAGAGAAGTGAAATCATTGAGAGGAGAAATTGAAAGATTCAGATCCCCTCCATTAGTCATAGCCACAGTAACTGAAGTTTTAGATGATGGAAAAGTAGTCGTAAAAAGTAGCACCGGTCCACACTTCGTTATAGGATATTCACGATTCTTAGATGATAATGCTTTAGAACCAGGAGTTAGAGTAGCTTTAAATCAGCAAACATTTGGCATTGTAAATGTATTACCCTCCGAAAAAGACCCATTAGTAACTGGAATGGAAGTTGAAGAAAAACCAGACATAAGTTATGAACAAATCGGTGGATTAGAAGCACAAATAGTAGAAATTAAAGAAACAGTCGAATTACCCCTAAAAAGACCAGAATTATTCGAAGAAATAGGAATAGAACCACCAAAAGGAGTATTACTCTATGGTCCTCCGGGTACTGGTAAAACACTGCTTGCTAAAGCCGTAGCTCACGAAACTAACGCCACATTCATAAAAATTGTAGCATCAGAATTCGTGAAGAAATATATAGGTGAAGGAGCACGATTAGTAAGGGGTGTTTTCGAATTAGCTAAAGAAAAATCACCCAGTATAATATTTATGGATGAAATTGATGCTATCGCAGCTAAAAGACTTAAAAGCTCAACCAGTGGAGATCGAGAAGTTCAAAGAACTCTAATGCAATTACTAGCAGAAATGGATGGATTCGAAGGGCGAGGAGACGTTGGTATAGTCGCCGCTACTAACCGTCCCGACATATTAGATCCTGCATTATTACGTCCAGGTAGATTTGACCGATTTATAGAAGTGCATATTCCAAATGAAGACGGTAGGATGGAGATACTTAAAATCCACACTAAAAATATGACACTTAATGAAGAAGTCGACATTCGAATGGTAGCCTCCATGACTGAAGGAGCATCTGGAGCAGATCTCAAAGCTATCTGCACCGAATCAGGTATGTTTGCTATTCGAGAAGAAAGAGTCACCGTTACTATGAACGACTTCCTGGATGCTGTGGATAAAATAATGGGCATTGAACGTGAAGAAGAAATGCGAAAAGAAGCCGGAGTAATGTACGGATAATTCCATTAGGGATTCATCTTCTATTTTTTTTTAAAAATAATCATTTGATCTATACTGTAAAGATTATCAGTATTATCCAATGAAACAAATTTTTACTTGTATTTTGAAATATAGAATCTATATTTTTTTCTTAACTAATTTCTCAACTATGCAAAAAAATATTGAAACATATATAATATTTCTTCAGCATTGTTTTGAATAAAATAATTGATAATATTATGTAATATGACTAAAGCAAGCTGAATATTTAAGATTGGTGAATTTATGACTGAACATGAACAAGTGGAAGTTAAAATTGATGATGATTTTTATATTTATGTTGATGAAGGATTAGATGATATTATTAAAAACTTTTTTCATTGGGAAATTGAAACATGTAATTCCTGTATAGATATGAATGGATCAATATGGATAGAATTTTGTGATTTTAATGATTGGAGAAAATTTTTAAAATTAACTTTACGTAATAACATCGAAGTAAACGGTGCTAATCATAAACGTGAAACTCTTTGGGATTTCTTCCAAAATAAATCAAAAGTAAAGCTAGTTTTCGATGAAGAAGTCATAAAAAATCCGAATATTGAAGATGATGTTATAGGGACTGGTGTTTTGATTATTTGTGTTGGTTTAACTTTTCCCAAAGAATTATTAAATAATTTTAAGAAACTGTTCTTTGAAGTATTACCACTAAAGGAAAACTAATCCATAGATTTTATTACAAAATTAGTTTTAAAATTTGTTTAATTTATTTAAAATTTATAATTAATATATTGCAGAATTAATAAATTATATAAGATTAAATAAATAGAATTTATATTAATAAATAATCTCTTTAGCCGATGATGAACCCTATGAGCTCTGAACCGTGATGAATGATGGGCGAACTGAGGCTTTAAACTTTATAATTAACTTATTATACCTAATTTAAAAATCTTCTTTTTTATTTAATTTTTATATAAGCTATAGAATTAATAATTTCCTGTAATAAATCATTTACATTATTGAATACAGTTTTCTTATTAATTTCTGAAACTAGGGGCCGCATAACCATAACCACTGGAATCCCCAACTCTAGGGCTGCTTCTATTTTAGAAGGAGTTCCACCCTCATCCCCGCTTTCCTTAGTTATCATTATGCTTATATTATATTCCTGCATTAAAGCCCGATTGAAGTCTATGGAGAAAATTCCCTGCATTGCTATTATATTTTCCGATGGCAAGCCTAAATCAAAGCATTTTTTAATTGAATATATTGAAGGTAGAACTCTCACCACGATATTCTCTGGGTTTAAAACTTGTGTTAAGTAATGTAAAGTCATAACCCCTGCTAAATGGAAAATTCGAGGATTATCACTGCCTATAATTTCCAAAACTTTTGATTTTATATTTTCAAATGAAGAGATTGGATGAATAAGATTATTTTCAGGGAAATTTATAGACGGCCTTTCAAACCGTAAATATTTTATTCCAGTATCATTAGCTGCTTTTATGGCATTTCGTGTGGCATCCTCTGCGAAGGGGTGAGTTGCATCTATTAGGAGATCTATTTTCTTTGTTTTAATAATTTTTTCAATAGCTTCTTTATTCAATGCCTCTGATATTACTTCTTGGGCACCGGCGGATTTAGCTAGTTTTCCACCTTCTTTCGTTACTGTAGTAGCAATTATATGAGTATGTTCAAGGGAAGCTATCATGGCTATGATTTGTACCCCTTCAGTGGTACCTGCCATTATCATTATCTGCATATAAGACCTCTTTAATCATTTAAACTCATTTATTTAATCTATTCAAAATAAAACTTTATTTTAAGATACCTTAAAATTTTGCAGTTTGAAATTTTAATAACTAAATATTTTAGTTAAATTTTTTTTTTTAACATATAAAAAAACGTTTTATTATAGTTAATTAGTTCCAGTTTTCTCTGTGAATTAATGTAATCTGTGGATAATGGTTTAATAATGAGATCTGATCCTACTTTCTCTGCAACTTTTACTAAATGAGGATGTAATTCCTCTGGGGGTCGAATTGAATAGATGAGTGACGCATTCTTATATATTTTTAAGTTAGGAAAGCTAATATCATCTTGGATAATTCTTGTATGGGAAGGTTTAATATCCGTCATAATTATATTCAACTTAAGATGTTTTCTTAAGCAGAAGGCAATTTCTAGGAAGTTTCCCACAGCCACTTCAACTATCTTTGGGGCATGACTGTAATTGTTGATAATGTATCGGGTAAAATCATTCCACATAATTTTTGTACAACTCCCAAAATTTTTTTTACTTGGAGAATTTTAATGATAATAAGAGAATTTAAAAGACAAGATATTAAAAGAGTTCTAGAAATTGAGAATAGATCCTTCAAGGATCCTTACCCACCCAAAATCTTAATTGATATTTTTAATTTAGGTGCAGGATTTTTAGTTGCTCAAGAAGATAATATTGTAGTAGGATATATTATATTTTGGATCAGATTTGAGGATGAAGGACATATAATATCTATAGCTGTGGATGATGAATATCGCAGGAAAAGTGTTGGATCCCAGTTAGTAGAAACAGCACTTAAAATTTTCAAACGTTATAATGTCAATATTCTAAAATTAGAAGTGAGAGTTAGTAATGGTGGTGCCATTAAATTCTATAATGAAATGGGATTTAATAAGAAAGAGATTCTTAAAAAATATTATGAAGATTATGAAGATGCAGTATTGATGGAAATGGATTTAGATGCTGAATTCGATTAAAAAAAATTTTATATTTTAGTAAATTTTGTTCATTTAAAATAAATTTAATGAGGTTTTTTAGATTTTAGAAGAAAAATGTTTTTTCAAATATATTGGTGAGTGTAAATGGTAAATGAAGCGAAATTGGCTTTAGAAGATGGAACTATATATAAAGGAGAAGGTTTCGGTTATGAGACAATTAAAAGTGGAGAAGTAGTTTTTGCAACTGGAATGACAGGATACGTTGAATCATTGACTGACCCTTCATATAAAGGTCAAATACTTATGTCAACCTATCCTTTACAGGGTAATTATGGAGTATCCCGGGAATGGTTTCAATCGGAGGGCATAAAAGCTGAAGGATTTATCGTAAGAGAACTTAACACTCATCCTTCCCATAATAAGTCAGAATTAAGTCTTAATAATTTCTTAGAAGAAAATAGCATACCTGGTATTAGCGGAATTGATACTAGATCTCTCACCCTTAAAATCCGGGAACATGGAACTATGAAAGGTGTTCTATCTACAGAAGATATAGAAGACATTGAATTATTAGAATTAGTCCGTAGACAACCTGATATTGGGGAGTTGGATTTAGTGGATCAGGTTTGTGTTAGTGAACCTCGAATTCTAGGTGAAGATTATAATCATCGTGCGGTAGTGTTAGATTGTGGTATAAAAAATAATAGTATTAAAGCATTACTTAAAAGAAAGATTGGAGTAGTGGTTTTACCATATAACATGGATGCTAAGGATATTTTAGATTATGATGCGGATGCTATGCTAGTTTCGAGTGGTCCAGGTGATCCTATTAGAGTTAAAAAGGCAATAGAAAACGTTCGTTATTTATCTGGAGAAATGCCAGTCTTTGGTATATGTTTGGGACAACAGATTATTGGTTTAGCGTTTGGAGCTGAGATATATAAGATGAAATTCGGACATCGTGGAATAAATCAACCCATTAAGGATTTAGTTTCAGGTAAAGTTTCTATTACTTCTCAAAATCATGGTTTTACCGTTGATCCTAGATCTGTTGAGGATACCTCATTAAAAGTGACTCAAATAAATTTGAATGATGGTACACCTGAAGGATTGAAACATGAGGAACTACCCGTATTTAGTGTACAGTATCATCCTGAAGCAGGTCCTGGACCTAATGATTCTGATTATTATTTTGACAGCTTTTTGAATGTTATGAAAGAATATTAAAGAATGTTTTGTAAAAAAAATAGTAAATAAAATTGAATCAATTTATATTATAATAAAAAAATGAGGATTAGTATTATGCCCCGGGATGAAGATATAAAAAAAGTTCTTATCATTGGCTCAGGGCCAATTCAAATTGGTCAAGCTGCAGAATTCGATTACTCTGGTTCACAAGCATGTAAATCATTAATGGATGAGGGAATAGAAACAGTACTAATTAACAGTAATCCAGCTACCATACAAACAGACGTAGATATGGCAGATCAAGTTTATATAGAACCCCTCACCCCTGAAATCGTCTCTAAAATAATAAAAAAAGAGAAACCCGATGCCGTACTGCCCACTATGGGTGGACAAACTGGTTTGAATGTAGCCACCGGACTGGAAGAGATAGGTGCACTTACTGGAGTTAAAGTCATTGGATCATCAGTAGAGACTATTCGGAACGTTGAAGATAGAGATTTATTCAGTACTTTCATGGAAAAGCTTAATGAACCCATACCCAAAAATCATGCAGTTACATCTCTACAAGGAGCATTAAATGCTGTGGAAGATATTGGTTATCCCGTTATTGTGCGTCCAGCATTTACACTTGGAGGAACCGGGGGAGGAGTAGCTTATAATAAAAAAGAACTAGTTGAGGTGGCTACCCGGGGCTTGGAAATGAGTTTTATAAATCAAGTGCTTGTTGATGAGTCAGTTTTAGGTTGGAAGGAATTTGAATACGAAGTTATACGGGACAAAAATGATACCTGTATTATTGTCTGTAATATGGAAAACCTAGATCCTATGGGTATCCACACGGGGGAGAGTATAGTTGTAGCACCCGCTCAAACCTTATCCGATGTCGATAATCAGAAGCTTAGAAATGCTTCAATAAAGATTATAAGAGCCCTACAAATTCAAGGGGGCTGTAATATTCAATTTGCAGTTCATCCTATTACGGGGGAGTATAAAGTAATTGAGGTGAATCCAAGGGTAAGTAGAAGTAGTGCATTAGCATCTAAGGCGACTGGATATCCTATCGCTAAAATTTCCGCTAAAATTGCTGTGGGTATGACCTTAGATGAGATTCGAAATGACATCACTAAGGAGACACCAGCATCTTTTGAGCCTTCACTAGATTACGTGGTAGCTAAAATTCCACGATGGCCCTTTGACAAGTTTAAGGGTATAAATAGAACAATAGGGGTACAGATGAAATCTACTGGAGAAGTGATGAGTATTGGTAGAACCCTAGAAGAATCTCTGCATAAGGCCATAAGATCCCTGGATATTGGTAGATATGGTTTTGATGAATTAAAATTTGATGAAAATCTCCTTAAAAATGCCACTGATAACCGTATATTCCATGTATACAGTGCTCTTAAGTCAGGAATGAGTGTGGAGCATATACACAAAATAACTCAGATTGATCCATTCTTCTTGTATAAGATAGTTAACATTATAAATTTTGAGGTGGATTTAACTAAAAATAGTATTTTAAATCCTCAAGTTTTAAGAAAGGCTAAAAGAATGGGATTTTCAGATCGTAAACTATCAGAAATCACCGGATGTCCTGAAGAAACCATTAGTAGTACTCGAAAGGAAAATAAAATTATACCCACCTATAAAATGGTAGATACCTGTGCTGCTGAATTTAAGGCTAAAACACCTTATTATTATAGTACTTATGAATCCGAGGATGAAGTACCAGTTTCTCTTGAGAAAAAAGTAATTATTATCGGAGCAGGACCTATCAGAATTGGTCAAGGTATAGAATTTGATTATTGTTGTGTTCATGCTGCTATGGCTCTTAAAGATGAAGGTATAGAGACTATAATTATAAACAATAACCCTGAAACAGTTAGTACTGATTATGATATCTCAAATAAACTTTACTTTGAACCTTTAACATTGGAAGATGTAATGGGCATTGTAAACAAGGAAAAACCTTATGGGGTGGTGGTTCAGTTCGGTGGTCAAACCTCTATTAATTTAGCTTTACCATTAGCAAATGAAGGGGTTAAAATACTAGGAACACCTTATGAAAGTATAGACGAAGTTGAGGATAGGGAGCGCTTTACTCAGGTCTTAACTCGCTTAAAGATACCACAAGCAGATTATGGTATAGCTTACTCCTTTGAAGATGCGAGTAAAGTAGCAGATAGAATAGGCTTTCCCGTGTTAGTTAGACCATCCTATGTATTGGGTGGAAGGGCCATGGAAATTGTTTATGATGATATAGAACTTAAAGAGTATATGAAAGAGGCTGTACGCATATCTCCAAAACACCCCATTCTGGTGGATAAATTCCTTGAAGATGCGATTGAATTGGATGTCGACGCACTGTGTGATGGATGTGAAGTATTCATTGGTGGAATAATGGAACACATAGAAGAGGCCGGTGTACATTCTGGAGACTCTGCATGTGTAATACCTCCCCAGAGCATTCCAGAAGATATACTGGATACTATTAAAATGTACACTAAGAATCTAGCCTTGGAATTAGGGGTTGTGGGATTGATAAATATTCAGTACGCAGTTAAGACTGATGGGAAATCTAAAGTATATATATTAGAGGCTAACCCTCGGGCTAGTCGGACTGTTCCTTTTGTAAGTAAAGCTGTTGGAATACCTCTAGCCAAAATTGCAGCTAAACTCATGATTGGCCATAAATTAAAGGATTTAGGGCTTCAAGATGAAGTTGAAATAGATCATGTTGCAGTTAAAGAATCTATTTTCCCATTTATCAAACTTCCAGGTGCAGATGCAGTTTTAGGGCCTGAAATGAGGTCTACCGGAGAGAGCATGGGTATTGATGAAAGTTTTGGAGTTTCATATTATAAAGCTCAGCTTTCAGCAGGTATGGAACTTCCTCAAAGCGGTAAGCTATTTATAAGTGTTCGTGATGTTGATAAAGGAAAAATTCAGGATATTATTAAAAAAGCTAGAGATCTGGGATTCCAACTTGTTGGAACCATTGGAACAGCACATGCATTGGGAAATGATGTAAAAATTGATATAGTGAATAAGGTAAGCCAAAATTCCCCCAATATCAAAGATGCCATATTAAACAGAGAAATAGATTTAATTATAAATACCCCTTCAGGAAAACAGTCAGCAGATGACAACTATTTAATCAGGAGAATGGCTGTAGATTTAGGAATACCCTATGTCACCACCCTCGCTGGAGCGCGTGCAGCGCTTAATGCTATTGAAAATATTGAAAAAGGTAAAATAGGTGTTAAATCACTTAATGAATATCATAATTCAATGAACTAAAATTAAGATCTCAAATGGAGGATAATCGTATCACTTACCCTTCTTTCTTTTTGATACGCGAATCTTGGATTTTTTTTTTAACCCATAAAAAAATTTATTTTCTATTCTAATTTTTAAATATTTTCAGTGATATGACTTCTTGAATATATTACATCTTAATTTTCAGAAAAAGTTATTTTCAGTGAATCATCAGAGTCTTATACAATACTATTTATCAGTTTTTAATCGAATCATCTCTGTAAGATATGTAATAGTTACATTTACCGGTTATAAAATATATTAATGAAATTTAAGTAAAGAATTCATAAATTTAAAAATTAAATTCGTTTTATGAATTTTCTTAGATGCCATATTACGTGTGCTAGGAATGGTTCTTGGCTGGGTAGTCTTCTGCAGCAGGCCCTAACACATGTTTTACAATAACCAGTACAAAATTCAATATCTCTCCTGACAGTTTTGATCTGGGTTTTGGGTGCATATTTTAGATATATGGGTATACCGAGTAGTATAAGAATTGTTCCAATAATAATTTGATTAGGAGCGGTTTGTGTTATCATATAAATAATAATGATAATCCCCAAAATCGGTACAATTCTAGGAAGACTAATTCCTCCACCAAAATTCTTCCGCAAAGGGAATACTGATAAACACGTTAATAAATAACAGAATAGGATGGTGAATACTGATAGAATAATTAATTGGCTTATAGTGCCAAATATGGCAGCTATTAAGGTAATGGTATTCTGTATTATTAATGAAACGTATGGGGTGTTGTATTTGGGATGTACTTTGGCAAAGAAGTGAGGTAGTAATCCATCTCCAGCCATTGCAAATGGAATTCGAGCCGAACATAAAATTCCAGCCTCATCAGAGCCCGAAATAGAAAAAAGAGCACCCACACTTAAAATTATCGCACCTCCCGCCCCTAATAAAGTATAACCTGCCAGAGTTAACGGAGCTGAAGAAGTAGAGAGTGCCATCCAAGGCACAGCACCTACAATCACGAAATTAGTTAAGAAATAAAAAACAGTAATTACAGCCATACCTACACCAATTGCTAGTGGAATCGTCCTTTTAGGATTTATTATATCATCTGATGGAATTGTTACCAATTCAAATCCGACATAAGCCCAAAATATCAATATAAGGGCACTGCCCAGACCACCAAATCCTAACGGAGCAAAAGGTGTTAAATGAGTGACCAACAATGAAGGTTTCATAATAAAAAAAGCAACACCTACTATGGTTAATAAAAATATAGGAGCAATCTTCAATATGGTGAGTATATCATTTAGTTTCCCTCCTTGTCTTACTCCAAAAAGATTTATAAGTGTAAGGAAAAGAACAAATAAAACTTTAATCAATATCTGAATTGATTGAGGCATATCATGATAAAAATAAGTAAGATAAGCTACGAACACTAATGGAAAAACCGCTATAGAACTCCATTCCGCGATAATCAAGGCCCAGCCAGTCAAGAAACCCCAAAAATCACCAAAGGCTTCCTTAACATAAGCATAAGGACCACCAACACGAGGAAGAATAGAAGAGCATTCAGCAAAACTCAATGCTATAATAATAGCCATAACTCCCGCTATTATCCAAGCTATTAAAGTTGCCGGACCCAGATAACCCGCACCAAAAGAAGCAGCAATATAAATATCCGCCCCTACAATAGCACCAATAACTAGATTCATCACATCAAATAAACCAAGACTACCACTCTTCAACTCAGCCATAACTATCAGTATTCATTTTTATGTTATTTCAAACCATAAGCTTTCAGCAAAATATTCTAATTTTTTTTTAATTGATTAGAAACCAAAAAATAACTTTCATTTAATACTCATTACTTAAAAATTTAATTAATAATAAATAGTGGATAGAAAAATATTTTATGTTTATATGATAACTATCGAGAATGGCCGTGTTCTTTATGGTGAGAATCTTGACGTTATAAATACGAACGTGCTGATTCAGGATCAAGAGATTGTTGAAGTTTCTCCTAATATAAAACGTGGAAAAGTTATAGATGCTAGGGGTTGTATTGTTTCTCCTTCATTTATCAACTCCCATGTTCATTTAGGTGATTCTGTAGCTATGGATATGGCTGATGGTAAAGCTATAGATGAGATAGTGAAACCGCCATTTGGAATTAAACATCAGATACTGGCCAACACCCCTACTGATTTAATGTTGGATTCCATGAAGAAATCCATGTGGGAAATGCTTAGTACTGGTACTACTACATTTGTTGATTTTCGTGAGGGTGGACTTGAAGGGATTAATCTATTAAATGAAGCTTCTAAAGATATTCCCATACGTAAAATTGTGTTAGGACGTCATGATTCATTCTTACAGTTTCCTATAAATCCAGTTCTAGAAGTTATAGTAGATGAAATTCTTGAATCTTGTGATGGAATAGCTTTGAGTGGTTTGGGAGAGATTAATGATAATGTAGCTTCTATAATTGTTGAAAATTGTAAAAAAATGGGCAAATTATCATCGATTCATGTGGCAGAGTATGAGCAGGTTCAAAAGGATTCAATGAATTTTACGGGGATGAGTGAGGTCCAAAGAGCATTGAAGGCTGGTTTTGACCTTTTAGTGCATTTAACTGCACCCATAGGAAATGATTTAAAGTTAGTAACGGATAATGGGGTTTCAGTTGTATGTTGTCCTCGTTCCAATGGTGCATTAGCCGTTGGTATTCCTCCGATCAAGGATATGTTTGATTTAGGTATGAATCTTCTTTTGGGAACGGATAATGTGATGTTTAATTCTCCTAATTTACTCCGTGAGATGGAATATACACTCAAAGTCATCCGTGGATATTACCGAGAGTACTTTCCTCCTAAAGAAATATTGAAAATGACTACAGTGAATGCAGGTAAGGCTCTTAAACTTAATATAGGTTCATTGGAGGAAGGTAAATTAGCGGATATTATAATTGTACAGCAGATTTCTAATGATCCTATATTATCTATTATTAATCGGACTGAATCAAAAAATATAATAGGTTTAATAACTGAAGGTGAATTAGTTTGTAGAAATTAATCAGTTTTATAGTTTAAGAATTATATATTCTAGATTTATAGTGATAGATACTGATGTTGGTTTATTTTAAGAAGGATTAACTCTTGTAATATTAGAATTTATTTATATTAGATAATACAAAATAAACTTAGAAATCATTTTGTTTAGAAGATTATTAAAGAAAATCTATTCTATTGGACCAAAGGTCTACTTTGTTAGGCCAAAGGTGTACTGAAAATTTAACTATAGAGGTGTACCAATGTACCAGAAAATATTATTACCCACAGATGGTTCAAAATACGCTGAAAAAGCTGCAAAACATGCAATTTGGATTGCAGGCCACAGTAATGCGGAACTCATAGCTTTAAATGTTGTAGATACTTCTTCGCTGGTGGGCCTACCAGCAGAAGATCTCACCATTAGGGTATCAGAAATATTGAAAGAAGAAGGCCATAAATCGCTTGATAGTATTTCAAAATTGATTGAAGAACTTGAACAAAAAGAAGAGTTTAAAACTGGTGTAAAATTAGTTAAAGAAAGTAAAGAAGGACCTCCAGCAGATGTTATACTAAAAACTGCTGAAGAGGAGAATATAGATTTGATAGTGATGGGCACTTCAGGTAAACATGGTCTAGACAGATTTCTACTCGGAAGCGTGACGGAAAAAGTAGTTAGATCAGCAAAAATTCCTGTTTTAGCCGTTCATTAAATACTATTTTTTTTTATAAATCTACAAAAAAGATTAAATATTTTTTTTAGGGATGGTGTAAAAAACAATGCAAGTAAAAGATATCATGTCCGTTGACATACACTATATCGAAGTTCCTGGAAACCGTTCTAATGCCATGAACTTAATGAGTGATAAAAAAGTGTCAGGATTACCAGTGGTAAAACACAACTCAAAAAAACTAGTGGGAATGCTCACCCGAACAGATCTAGTGAAAAATCCTGATGAAGAGCAGATAGCACTTATTATGACTCGGAACATTATTACTGCCCATCTAGATGATAGTTTACAAACTATAACAGAGAAAATGATGGAAAATGGTATAAGAAGAATCCCTATAATTGAAAATGATGAATTAGTGGGTTTAGTTACTGCTTCTGATATAATTAATAATGCTTTATGGAAAACAGACATCCAAGAACCTGTTGAAAATTATATGATTAGAAACATACCCACCACTTGGGAGAGAACTCCATTAAATATTGCCTTCGAAATAATGCGATATTATAATCTCAAAGTTCTTCTATCCCTAAATAAAGATGGTAAATTATCTGGAATATTGACTGAGACAGATTTTATTGAAGAAAGTGAGATTATTTCTGAGAGAACTGTCCATAACACTTCTGTAGGTACGGAAGGAGATAAGTGGTCATGGGATAGTCAAAATGTGCTTTATGTTATTAAAAATCATCTTAAATTTTCAGATAAAGAAGTTAAGGATGTTGCAACCAGTGATCTGTCCATAGTAACTACTAAAACATCAGTTAAGGAATGTGCAAATAAGATGCGGCAGAAGAATATAGAACAGATACCTATAATTGACGTGGAAGGAGATCTTGTTGGATTAGTAAGAGCTACGGATTTAATAAAAGCTATTAAAGATTAATATGTCAGATAAACCTGTTTTAAAGATAAAATCTAATGATGGTGATATAACTATTGTTGCCATAAATAATGAAGAAGTCTCCATAAAACCTATAAACTTGAAGTTTATTATGGCTAATTTATGGTGGGAGAAAGAGCCAGAAGTGGAAACTTTCTTTAATGTATTAGAATTAACCATAAAAAATGCTATGAAAGACGTTTATCCACACCATAAACTGGTTATGGATTACACTTACACTGCCAATGATCGTCTACATGATGCATCAGAAATAGATATGGAAATAAATCATTTAAAAGCTGATGATGTAGATGTGGAAGTGGAAGGAGATAATATAGTACTTCTGGGAAATGATGAAAGAGGATTTTTCAAGAAGTTAACTAGTCGTCGTAGGAAGATTGTGGAAAATGTTCATAAGGAACTTTAAGTGGAAATGAATTCTTTGTAAATATTTCTTAATTAATTTCACATATTTTTTTTTAAAGTAAATTTTTTTTTATTTAAAAATTTTAAAGCAGTCATTTTACACTAAAAAAGAATTTAAAAAAAAAATAACTTTTAATCTTTAAATCACTCGTCTAATAAGGGGTAATACTTCCACCATCAAATCACGAGCATCTTCCTTATTTTTAACCCTACGAGCTACTATTTTACCCTTTCTAAAGATAGTGACATTACGACCACCAAATTCCATCATAATTACACCCATTTGAATAGAGCATTTGACTTCCTCTCCCAGTTCCTTCATTTCTTTGCATGTATCCTGGATATTGATCTCAAATGGAAGCTCTGTTTCAAACATTATCTTATTAGCCTCATCCTTACAGGGCTTGTATATAACAATATCTTTCTTTGGACCTCCATAACCAGTTACATCCAATAAAACTTTTTTAAATCCAACTGCATTTAACTCTGAACTTATATGCATCAAAATTTCATTATTCAAAAGCGAATCCACATTTGAAACTTCAATGCGAGCCCCGCCATCATCACGTACCCTGACAACTTCATCTCCAGTTATATTTTTTATGAGAGTTTCCGCATATTTTATTCTATTTATTTTTTTAGGAGTGATTTCAGAGCCGGTAGGTATGCGTGTACCATAACAAGTAGTAGATGGTGAATATTCTAAATTAAATTTTTTAAGTGCATTATGAACATCTTCAGCAGTCATTCCACCATAAACTAAAGGCGTTAATATCTTTTTTTGATAATTCACCATTATTCCTGGTCGATCATCTAATAGATCACTTATATTAGTGCCGTCAGCTATGTTTTCAAAATTTTTGCTATTGGCAAATTCTTCCAGTTTATCATACATTTTATTTTTGCAGATGTAACATCTTTGAGGTGGATTTGAACTAAATGATTCATCAGTTAAATAATTTTCCTTTAAAACATGATGAGGGATGCTTATATTCTCTGCAATTCTTTTTGCATTCACTATACAATCCCGTGGTAAAACTCCATTATCCACAGTAACGGCCACTGCTTCAAGACTAGAATCCACTGCTAGTTTAGCTAGTAAAGTGCTGTCTGCACCTCCTGAAAAAGCGATGACTATCCTTTTATCCTTAAGATAATTCCTGATCTTATTTAAATTAATTTCTAAATCCATATTATAACACTCGAAAAAAAAATTAATAATTTATTTTTTTTATAATCGGGTTAAATTCCATATTTTATAATATTTTTTATACATTTTAAAACTAATAATGCATCTTCCCTCTTTATATCTTTCGCTTCTTTTTCTAAAAAAGTTTCAAGGGAAGTTTTCTTTTGAAAATTAATATTAGAATTATTTATAATTTGTTTATATGTCCTTTTTGGATAATAAATTGATTTTGCAATTTTCAACAAAATTTCTAGTTCACTTTTACAGATTAAACCTTTAATGTAAGCTTTCTGAAAATTATAGGTAATGTTTACTAATGCTTCTGAAAGTTGCTCCATAGTGTCTGGATTAAATGCTACAGCTACATCATCATCCGATTCTATATCACCATTTTTATAAGCCTCATATACTTTCCCTACACCAATCATTCCGAAATCATCCAATTCAGACGCTCGGAGAGCTCCCATACTAGCCCCACCCACAATAATTACACCTGACTTTAATGCCTTTAATAACTCCTTATGAGACACTGCAGGTTGTTGATGGAAAACACCATCAATAATCCCTATAATATCAGTTTTATCCTTTAAAGCCGTGATAATATCATCCCTACCTACAGGACCCCTATAATCTGCCTTTAATACTTTTTGTGCATCTTTAGGGGGTAGAGATGGTCCGGTAAATATTATAATCTTTTTTTCTTCCATTATCGCCATAGGGTATAATCTGTTCTAAATAAACTAAATATTTTTTTTAATATGCTAAATTAAAATTTAGCATTTTTGAAAAATTATAAAAAAATTTATAAAGAATCTGTAATTTAAAAAAAAGTTTATCATACTTTTATATGTTAAAAAGTTCGTTATGGAGCTTTATGAGTCTTTCCAAAGAAGCATGATTATTACCCATCTTTTTACTCCATTTTTTAATAATAAAATCTAGTGAAACTTCCTTAGTATCGTTTATAAGATTATCAGCATGAGTAACTATTTTCTCTTCAAATGTGATTGGTAAATAATCACGAGGAGGCAAATTCAGCGTAATCGCCTCTTCTTTTGGTATACCTGCACCTATGTGTCTTTCTGTAATTTTAACTATTTCAATTGGAAATTCTTTTTCTTTTAGAATTTCGGCACCTATTAAAGCATGATAGATAGATTGCGTTTTAGATCTTCCCACATCATGTAAAATAGCCCCAGCTTCCACATGATCTAAATTTACATCAAAATCTTTAGAAATTGCTTTAGCTTTCTTTAAAACAGCATTTGAATGTTTTATTATATACGAAGAACATTTAAAATCTTCTAATATAGTTAGATTCAAATAAATGTCCTCAAAAAAAATTTTATTTAATTATAAAAAAGTAAAATAAGGGTATTTAGTCAATTTTCTTCTTAAGTTCTCTCAACTCTGTAATTATGGCGGAGTTATCCTGATATTCGAGTGCTGCTCCACATTCTCCGCAGGTGAAGTTATTCTCGGATGCTTCGTCGAAGTTATATCTGTGATCGTTGCTTTTACATACAAAGAACATATTTCCTTCTTCGTACTCTAATGATTCATTAAGATCTCTGGATATTTTCTCACAATTTTTTTCTAGAATCTCAGATATCTTTTTTTCTTCAAATTTCCAACTGTAAGTGTACCATTGGGTTTCGGGATCTTTACTTCTTTTGTAAGTTGCTACTCCGGCATCATATAATTTGTATAGTACTCTCCTTACAATGTTCAGTCTTATTTCTGTTTCCTCTGCTATTTCTTCATCAGTGGTTTTACCTTCAAGCATACACTTAATGATAGAAACACTATTTTCTTCATCATTAGTGATATCGGTAAGAATATCTTGTACTGCATCGTCTTTAAGCATTTTATTTCCTCCTTTAAATTGAAATTCAAGTAATTCCGTGATTTTAAGATCGTTGTTAATGTTTAGCATCCTGTCTCCTTGTTAAATGTTTGAATGTTTCTTATTAGTTATGAAAACTACGCTTAAATAGCATAATAATTCCTTGCTATAGAGAAATGGAATATCGTAGTTTTAATGAATTGTTTTCTATGTTTATTAGTCTTTGAGTGTCAATGTTGACTTTTATAGCTAAATTACAATTTTTAAACAACTATTCAAATTTAATAATCATTTTAGGTTGATTAAAAAATTATTCTTTATTATATATACTATAGTAACCAATACTATTTATAATTTGTTACATTACAAAAAAATAACAATAATTCAAGATGAAATATAATTTAAATTTCTTTAAATTTAAAGTTTTCTAACTATAATTGCTGGCGTATGTTCGATAGATTCCAGCATTTCAATAGTTACATTAGTAATTTCTCCATTAAACATTTTTTTCATATCATAAACGGTTTCCACATTTATATTATTTTTTTTCTGGCATTCCTCGGCTATTTTAGCTATATTTATGCTTTCATCTACATTTTGAAGTTTAGAAACAGCTAAAGGAGTGGGTCCTCTGATCTTTCCCCATCGCCCTAAAACATAACCTATTACACCTAAATCTTTTTTTATACCCGGTATAGCGATGGGTATAGAAGTAAATTTCATTCCTAAAAGTTGATATGTAACATCTGTATCTATAATCATCACAGTAACGTTTTTATTAAGATTAAATCTTATTTTATCACTTATATCTTGGACTACTAACTCCGGATCCGTAGGAAGAAGACAAACCTGAGTTCCTGGAACATTACTTAAATCAACCCCTGCTTCGGATGCTGGTTTAAGAGCATGTTTGATACCATAATTTTCTAAAATGAATTGTTTATGATATCTAGCTTCTGTTGGTAGTTTTCTAAGATTTTTTATGGTTCTCTTTTTTATTTTGAGAATTGGACCTAAAATATATCCCCAAAGATATTTGGACCATAATTCAGTTATCAAAATTGAAATTATGGAAGGTTTATACTCCATTTCATCGACTAATCTTCCCTGTGAAATGGCTATGGGAGTTTCAGATATCACTAGGAAATCTCCGTTTTTTAATAATTTACTAGCTCTATGAATTATAATGTCATAGGATTCTTCTGGTTTTATGTAATTGGTTTTAATTGGTATGGTCTTATATTGTTCATTAGTGATATTCTGCGAATTATAGGTATTTGGACTTCCATCGTCTAATTCTTTATTGTTACTTAACAGATTTGAAGAAGTTTTCATTAAGAGAACTCTTTAATTTCTTTGATTATTAATTATAGATATTGAAATTCTAAATTGAATTAAATAATTTTTTTTTCAAATGTTTTGAATACTTTTATAATAAATATTATTGAAATTTTGAAAAAAAATTTTTTTATAAAAGATTGCAAGATATTAATTCTTTAACTTATATAAATTTTTTTTATAAATGCTAAGATAAATATTTTATATGAATTTACCAATTTCTCTCTATATGAAGAATATAAATAATTTCTATGAATTAAATTTAAGATGTAATAAATAGTTAGAAAACTATTTATAACTTATAGTCCTGTAATTAAAACGAATCTATCTATTAATATAGATTAAAATTGGGGGATAAAAGAATTTGATGGATTATACTAAAGATGTAAGATATTATTCTGAAAATATAGGATTAGAAACTGAAAAATTGAATTCCAATGTTACTAATCTGCGAGAAAGAAAAAGAATACTTTACGGTGTGTGTGGTGAAGGAATGGGTCATGCTATACGCAGCGGAGTTATTATAAAACACTTGCAAGAGAAAAACGAAGTTATCATATTCGCCCATGGACGAGCATATAATTATCTTACAGACAAATTTGATAATGTATATCAAATTGAAGGTTTTAACACAGTTTATGAATCAAATCAGGTTAAAAGTACCAAAACATTCTTTAACGGCATTAAAGATCTTCCCCAAGATCTTCTGAGCAATCTCACTGGTATGTATGATGTGGCTAAGGACTTTGGACCACATGTTATAATCTCTGATTTTGAGGTTTACTCTAATTTCTTAAGTAAAATCTTAAGAATACCATTAATAAGCTTGGATCATACCCATGTAGTAACTCATTGCGAGAATAAAGTACCTCTGAAGCATTTGAAAGATAAATTAAAAGCAGAGGGTGTGGTAAGGTCATTTATACAGTTGCCTAATATTTATCTTATTACCAGTTTTTTTTATCCCCCATTAACTAATCCTGAAAGAGTTAAAATATTCCCCCCTATTTTAAGAAAAGAGATTTTACAATTAAAACCTGGAAATGAAGAGCATATTCTTGTATATCAGACTAGTGATTCTAATTTGAAACTTATAGAATTATTAAAGGAATTTGATAATGAATTTATAATTTATGGCTTCTCTAAAGATGAAGTAGATGGAAATCTTAGTTTTAGAAATTTTAATGAAGAAGATTTCTTTGATGTTCTAGCCTCTTCCAAAGCTGTAATAACTAACGGAGGATTCAATGTGATATCTGAAGCTATTTATTTAAATAAGCCAATCTTTAGCATTCCCGTGAAAAAACAATTTGAACAGATTCTTAATGCTATTCATCTTGAAAGATTAGGATATGGAGAATTCCATGAGGATCCTGATAAAGAGGATCTCGAGAAATTTTTATTGCACTTGGATGTTTACAAGGAAAATATAGAATCTAATTTTGTACATGATGAAAATCAGGCTATTTTGCACGAGTTGGATGAAATAATTGAAGAACTTACTAGTAAATTAAATCAAGGAACTATAGTTAATGATAAAAATAATTAAATAAAAAAAAATTTTTTTCACAAATATAATTCTTGAAAAATTATTTTAAATAAAAAAAATATTAATTTAATTCAATCTAAAGGATTTATTTTACCTAAAGTGTCTCCTCTAAGGCCTCTTCTGATAGTTTCTAATGGAATTAATTCTTCTGGAGGTATGTTCCCTAAATTAACATTAGATCCGAATTTTAATATCAAATAAGTTTGTTGATCCTTAAGAGGTGCTTCCCAAATTATTTTGTTTATATCAATGTTTTTTATTATAATTTCCAAATCATCCTCTTTAATTTTCCCTTCTTTATTATAAATTCCTATTCCTTTACCACCTTCTCGGGCTTCAATTAATACTTTATCTGCACCAGCCTTCAAATCGGAATTCACCTGCTTAACACGATCCTCGGCTTTTAATTTACCATCTTTTATCGGATCCTTTTTTCCCACTTCAGTTAAAACCTTGAAATCTCGATCCTTTACCTGATGGATTAAATTTTCACGATCATCCCATGACATGTCTATCGAACCATCTGAAATTTCTATAGCTCCAAATCCTAATTCTTGAGCTTCATCTAAAAATTGAGGTATTTTATTTTGTATGTAAGCCAGTTCTAATAATGTACCGCCAGGGTAAGGCGTCACATCATAAGATAAATATATTTCAATTTTTTCTTGTATAATATCCCTGTTAAGTATAGCTGAAGTTCCCCAACCAAACTTTGCAAAACTTAAATATTCACTTGAAAGTTCTAGAAGATCTATTAAAGACATAAGTCCTATGCCCTTATCTAACATCATAGTAAGACTTGTTCCGTGCTCTTTTTTACGATCTGATTTGAGAAAATTGAATGCATTCATTATTATCACCCGAGTTTAATGGGCTAAAAATTTGTTTTCAAATAATAATTTTTGATCAACACTATTATTAAAATATGATTATCAAGTTGAACGTTTAAAAATTCATATGTAACTTCAATCTTATATACAGAATATTCAATAAGTATTCAAATGGAGGATTTAAAAAATATGGAGAAGAAAATTCATTACTTTAAAAATCCGGGAAATGAAAATACTGATAAAATCATAGAATTAGTTAAAGCTCGAAAAGAAGATCTAAATATAAATTATATTGTTATAGCATCTGCATCGGGTGAATCTGGAGTTAAACTAGCTAGAAATATATCTGATGCCCATATAATAAATGTAACCCATCATGCTGGGTTTAAAAGTGGCGATGAATTAGAAATAAAGGATGAATACAAGAAAGAACTTGAAGATAAAAGAGTTCAAATATACACTAGCTCTCATGCATTAAGTGGTGTGGGAAGAGGTATAAGTAATAAATTTAAAGGTGTAACTCCAGTAGAAATTATAGCAGAAACTTTACGCCTTTTTTCTCAGGGAGTGAAAGTCTGTGTAGAAATTAGTATCATGGCTGCTGATGGAGGACTCTTACCTACAGATTCTGAAGTTATAGCTATTGGGGGTACTGGAAATGGAGTTGATACTGCATTAGTTTTGAAACCCGCCCACATGAGGAATTTCTTCGATCTTAGGATAAATGAAATCATTGCTATGCCTAGACCATAAATACTTAGTAAAATTTTACCGATGATCCTCATCATTGCCCACATGACAATCTAATGAAATATTAGGTTCACAATTAGTTCATGCTCAAATGTTGTTGAGATTTTTTAGGATATGGGTAAAAATTTTTGTGTAGTAATGAATTATCATTAAAAAAACCGTTGGTTTTAAATATAAGTTATTATCAATAACACAATTAAGTTTAATAAGATTAAATGTGGGGGTAAGATGTGAAATCTCTTATAAACAATACCATAAAAGAATCCCATAAGAGAAGGGAAAGATCAGCTGTTGATGAGCATAGAACATATGATGACCCTATAGACAACGAACTTCAAGATATAATACAGAGAAGCAGAGCTAAAATATTCGTGATTGGAACAGGAGGGGCAGGAAATAACACTGTTTCCAGACTCACTGAAATAGGGATTGAAGGAGCCGGAACTATTTCTGTGAACACGGATGCACAAGACCTTTTTTACTCAAAAGCCAATAATAAAATCCTTATTGGAAGAGATACCTGTGGAGGATTGGGTGCTGGAGGTGAACCTGAAGTAGGTGAAGAAAGTGCTGAAGAAAGTGAAGAACATATAAAGCAAAAGTTAGACGGCGCAGACATGGTCTTCGTGACCCTCGGATTAGGAGGGGGAACTGGAACCGGTTCCGCACCAGTAATCTCCAAGTTAGCCAAAAAAATAGGTGCTTTAACAATTGCCGTGGCTACTATGCCATTCAGTGCTGAAGGACTTCGCAGAAGAGAAAATGCTGAAAAAGGACTTGAAAAGCTTCAAAATGCTGCAGATACTGTGATAGTAATACCTAATGACAAGTTACTAGAGGTAGCTCCTAATTTACCTATAAACAAAGCATTTATGGTGGCTGATGAAATCTTAGGAAGAGCTGTAAAAGGAATAACCGAACTCATAACCAAACCGGGTTTAGTGAGTTTGGATTTCGCTGATATAAGAAGTATAATGAAAGGCTCTGGAATGGCTATGATTGGAATGGGTGAATCTGATTCAGGTGATAGAGCTATAGAGTCCGTACATGAAGCTTTAAACAGTCCACTTCTAGACCTTGATATATCCAATGCCAAAGGAGCATTAATAAACATTTCTGGAAGCTCAGATCTAACTTTACACGAAGCTGAAAAAGTAGTGCAAATAGTAGCCGATGAATTAGACCCTGATGCCAACATAATTTGGGGTACTCAAATCCAAGAAGACTTAGATAACACCATTAGAACGACTATCGTAGTGGCAGGTGTTAAATCTCCTCATATCTTTGGCGTACCCGGCGAAAAAGAATACGTCGAGGAAAAACAAAAAGAATCAGTTCCGGAATCAGCTTTAGAAGAATTTATAGACGGTGTTTTTTAATCAAAGTCCTTCAGTAGCATTGAAGGCTGGAATAATAATTTTATTATTTCCCAGTTTATAGTTTAACTTTAGTTTGTACCATCTCTAGAAAGGAAAAGTTTATAAATCCATAGATTAATAAGCTAATGTTAACTATCTCTAGATGGTAACATATTCCTAAATCTTTATAATTCTAATTCTATTTAGGGAATAATAATTAACAGGTATTATTTATGAAATTAAATAAAGAATCTATCATCAGTTTTATAAAACTGAATCAGAGAGTTCTACAGGTAGCTAAAAGACCTGATAGAGAAGAATATTATAATGTGGCCAGAATAACTGGATTAGGAGTAATAGTTATAGGAGTTATAGGCTTCATAATAAGTATAATAGCGCAACTTGCAGGCAAAATTTAATTTAAAATAATTTTTTTGTTTACATATATATTAATTATAACTTTTTACAAATTCAACTACTAATTATACAATGAAAATTTAATCGATCTTTTCCGTTATTAAAAAAAAATCTAAAATAAATTAGAGATTATATACAATGTTAAAAATTCAATTTAAATCTTATAGGTATGTGATATTTTGATCTATGCAATAAGAACCTTGGTAGGTCAGGAGAAAAATGTGGCTAGAATTGTAGCCCGAAATGTTAAAAACAGCGATCTTGAAGTGAATTCGATCCTGGTTCCTGAAAGTTTAAGAGGTTACATTTTAGTAGAGTCTTCCGGCAAACTGGATATGCAAAACCCCTCATTTAAAGTCCCCCATATGAAAGGCGCCGTCGAAGGTGAGATACCATATGAAGAAGTAAAAAGCTTTTTAAACCCCGAGCCCATAATATCTTCTATTAAAAAAGGAAGTATTGTAGAGCTCATATCTGGTCCTTTTAAAGGAGAAAAAGCCAAAGTAGTTAGAATTGATGAATCTAAAGAAGATGTAGTTTTAGAACTCATTGAAGCTGCGGTTCCCATTCCAGTTACAGTCAAAGGTGACCAAATAAGATTAATACAAAAGGAGGCAGATTAAATGGCAACAGAAACAGTTGAAATTCTTATAGACGGCGGTAAAGCCACCCCCGGACCACCATTAGGTCCTGCTATCGGTCCGCTGGGTATTAACATGATGCAAGTAGTGGAGCAGATAAATCAAAAAACCGCTGATTTTGATGGAATGAAAGTTCCAGTTAAAATTATAGTGGATATAGGTACTAAAGAGTTTGAAATAAAAGTAGGTACACCACCCACTACCGCTTTGATTATGGATGAACTTAAAATCGAGAAAGGATCTCAAGATCCTGGACAGGATAAGGTGGCTGATTTAAATGTTGAGCAAGCACTGAAAATTGCTAAGATGAAATTTGATGCTCTACTTTCAAACGACTACAAGAATGCTGCTAAAGAAGTTATAGGGACCTGTGTAAGTATGGGAATAACTGTTGAAGGAAAAGACCCAAGAGAAGTGCAGCGAGATATAGATCAAGGCATGTATGATGATAAACTAGTTCAATAAAGATTTTAAATCTTGATAAATATTAATTAATAAAACTTATTATAACAGATAATCTTTATTTATAACATATATGAATTAATATTTAAATGAAATCAATGGTAAGAAACAGAAAAAACCAACGTCATAGTGAACTTTTCATTAGTTTTAAAGTTCATGGAGGAATTAAATGAAACAAGAGATATTGGAAGCAGTGAAGAAGGCTAAAGATGAATCAAAGCCGAGAAACTTCACACAATCCGTTGATGTAGTAATTAACATCAAGGATTTAGACGTTAAAAAGCCAGAAAATCGTATAGATGAAGAAGTTTTTCTTCCTAAAGGACGAGGAAAAGAAGTTAAAATCGCCTTTATAGCAGATGGGGAACTGGCAGTTCAAGCCAAGAATGCCGGTGCAGATTTGGTAATCACCAAATCTGAACTAGAAGAAATGGGTAAAAACAGGAAAGATGCCAAGAAAATTGCTAATCAATACAATTTTTTTGTTGCACAAGCAGATTTAATGCCCTTAGTAGGTAGATTCCTTGGACCAGTGCTAGGACCTAGGAAAAAAATGCCTAAGCCTGTTCCAGCTAATGCAAAACCAGATCCTATATTAGAAAGACTGAAAAGTACTGTTAAAATAAGGATTAAAGATCAACCAGTTATCCAAGCTATGGTAGGATCACATGAAATGGATGATGAGATGATTGCTGAGAATATCGAAGCCGTGCTGGGAATACTGGATAGGAATCTGGAGAAAGGTAGAAATCAGATTAAATCCATGTATGTTAAAACTAGCATGGGTCCAGTAGTGAGGGTGGTTTAAAATGGCTCACGTTGCTAATTGGAAAAAAGATGAAGTTAAAGATCTCAAAGGTTTAATCGAAAATCATAATGTAGTGGGTATAGCTAACTTGGCAGATATTCCTGCTCCACAACTTCAGAAAATGCGTAGGACCTTAAAGGATAGTGCAACGGTTAAAATGTCCAGGAAAACTTTAATGAGCCTTGCTTTGAATGATTCTAAAAAATCGAAATTGAATATAGAATCTTTAGAAGAGCATATGGAAGGACAACCTGCTTTAATCTTTACGGATATGAATCCATTTAAACTATTCAAAATCTTAGAAGAAAGTAAAACAGAAGCTCCTGCTAAAGCTGGGAATATAGCTGCTTTGGATATAGTGGTTCCTAAAGGTGATACTGCTTTTAAACCTGGCCCTATGCTGGGAGAACTTCAAAAGATTGGTATCCAAGCTAAGATTGATAAAGGAAAAATAGTTATAAACAAAGATAAAATCGTAGTTACCGCTGGAGAGGAAATCTCCAAAAGCATAGCTAGCATATTAACTCGTCTTGAAATTTATCCTATGGAAGTAGGAATAGATCTCAAGGCTGCTTATGAAGATCAAACTATTTATACATCTGATCTTTTAACAATTGATCCTGAGAATACCTTATCAGACGTTCAAAAAGCTTTCACTCAGGCCCTGAATTTATCGGTTAATGCTATGATATTTAATAAAGTATCACTGCCTATATTACTGCAGAATGCTACTATTAAATCACTGAATTTAGCTATTAATGCAGAAATATTAACAGATAAAACACGAGATATTTTGTTATCTATGGCCTATTCCCAAATGTTAGCGTTGGCTGCGGAAATTGCGTTACATAATGATGATGCTTTAGATGATGAACTTCGCCAAAAACTCAGTTCACGCCCGGTTCAAACTGAAACCCATGTAGAAGAAAAACCTGAGGATGAAGAGAAAGAAGAAGAGGAAGAATCTGAAGAAGAAAAAGAAGAAGAAGCCGCAGCCGGTTTAGGCGCTCTCTTCGGATAACATTTTATAAAGAATCCAATTTATAAATTAAACATTAAAAAGAGAATTCCAGTATTTTAAATTAAGTAAATATAGATTAAATTAGTATTAAGAGAAATTTGAGGTGATTATAATGGAGTACGTATACACAGCAATGTTATTGCACACAACTGGTCAAGAGATTAACGAAGAAAACGTGAATAAGGTTTTGGAAGCAGCAGGAGCAGAAGTTAACGATGCTAGGGTTAAGGCATTAATTGCAGCTCTGGAAGATGTAGACATTGACGAAGCAATTGAAAAAACTGCTTTAACTGCAGCAGCACCTGCAGCAGCAACTGCACCTGCAGCAGCAACTGCACCTGAAGAAGAAGAGGAAGAAGAAGAGGAAGAATCTGAAGAAGAAAAAGAAGAAGAAGCCGCAGCCGGTTTAGGCGCTCTCTTCGGATAAGTTTTTTCTCAAATTCTATTTCTTTTTTTTGTTATCATTTTTTTTTGGGAATCACAATACTTTTATAAAAATTAAATTCTATTTTTTTTTATTTTATCATAATTGTAAATATTTTTTTTAATTTATTGCTATTTTTTCAGGAAATTAAATTAAGAAATACTTTAATTTTAATCAACAATTTTTCTCATATTTAATTTATATAATTTTATATAATGAGATTATATAATATTTAATAAATTCTAGGATATTAGAATCTTAATTATAGCTATTTTATTACTATAAATAAGTTCAAAGAAAATTATTTGATGATTATTATGTCAAACCAGCTTGAAGAATTAGGATACAGTAAAAAAACCTGCCAAACATGTGGAAAAGATTTTTGGACTATAGGCGATAAACAAACCTGTGGAGACGCTCCCTGTGATAAATACGAATTCATCGGCGATCCAGCAACCAAGAGAAAATATGATCTTTTCAGTATACAAAACACCTTCACAAAATTCTTTGAAAAAAATGGACATACACCCATTAAAAGATATCCTGTCTTAGCTAAACGCTGGAGAGATGATGTCTTCTTAGTAGGAGCATCTATTTACAATTTCCAACCATGGGTTACTTCTGGAATGGTGGAACCTCCAGCTAACCCCTTAGTGGTAGCCCAACCATCCATAAGACTTAATGATGTTGATAATGTAGGCCGAACCGGTAGACATATGACATGCTTCACTATGGGTGGACATCACGCATTCAATACCAAAGAAAAAACAGTATACTGGGAAGATGAAACCATCAAATACTGTCATGATTTCATAGATTACGTTGGAATAAACCCTGAAGAAATTAGCTTCATAGAATCATGGTGGGAAGGCGGTGGAAATGCAGGACCTTGTTATGAAATATGCGTGCGTGGAGTGGAACTAGCTACATTAGTTTTCATTAAATATCGAACCACGCCTGATGGACTAAAGGAGATACCTCTTAAAATAGTAGATACCGGTTACGGCCTAGAAAGATTTGCTTGGATATCTCAGGGAACACCCACCGCATATGATGCTTCTTTCAGTCCTGTCATTAATGAACTCAAAGAATTAGCAAATGTTGAATTTAATGAACATATATTAGCTGAGAATGCCAGGGTAGCTGGTATGATGGATATTGAAGACATTGCTGATCTAAAAATTCTTCGTATGAAAGTAGCTGGAAGGTTAAATATATCGGTAGATGAACTTAAAAAAGCCACAGAACCAATGGAATCCATTTATATTATTGCAGATCACACAAGATGTCTGGCATTCATGTTAGCCGATGGAGTTATACCGTCTAATATAAAGGATGGATATCTGGCTAGACTAATCTTGAGAAGAACGATCAAATTCATTAAAGACCTTAATTTAAATGAATCCTTAACGGATATAATGGGTTTACAATTAGAATTCTTATCGAAAACATACCCTGAAATCAAGCATCATCAACATCATATTAATTCAATTATCAATTTAGAAAATAAAAGATATTATAAAACAATTTCAAAAGGTAAAAACTTAGTTCAAAAAACAATAAAAAATCTTAAAAAAGACCAAAAAAATGAAATACCACTAGAAACTCTCATAAAACTTTATGATTCCCATGGAATTCCACCAGAAACAATAAATGAGATCTCAAAGGAAAATAATTTTAATTCTAAAATACCTGATAATTTTTACACATTAGTAGCAGCCGAACATTCTGAAGAAATTCAAAAAGAGAAACCAGAAATAAAGCTTGATTTCCCAGCTACAGATCTTTTATTTTATGAAAATCCTGTTAAAACTGAGTTTAAAGCACATGTAATTGGAATCTACGAAAATAATGTAATATTAGATCAGACGCTCTTCTATCCTGAAGGTGGTGGTCAGCCATCAGATGTAGGATATTTAAAAATTCGTGGCGAAAAAATTAATATTCTGTATACTGAAAAAATTGAAGATACCGTATTACACAGAGTAAATGAAGAAGATATAGAAAAAGTACATCCATTCCGGGGTCAAATAATAGAAGGTTGCATAGATGTAACTCGAAGAAAAGCTTTAACTAGAAATCATACCGCAACTCACTTAATCATATCCTCTGCGAGGAAAATATTAGGAGATCATATTTGGCAAGCTGGAGCTCAAAAAGGTATTAAAAAATCTAGAATCGATATATCACATTATAAAAGGATAAAACCAGAGGAAATCTTAGAAATTGAAAGACTTGCGAATAATCTTGTAATGGATAATATTGGAATAAACACATTTTGGATGGATCGAACAGTCGCTGAGAAGAAATATGGATTTATTTTATATCAAGGCGGAATAGTACCCGGGATGAATATAAGAACCGTCGAAATAGAAGGCACCGATGTCCAAGCATGTGCAGGGACTCACTGTAATAAAACAGGTGATGTGGGTCTAATTAAGATTATAAAAACTGAAAGAATCCAAGATGGTGTAGAACGAATTGAATTCTCAGCAGGTGAAGCAGCAATTAAAGCTGTTCAAAATACTGATAATATTTTGAAAGAAAGTACAGGTATATTTAAAGTGGAAGTTGAACAACTGCCTAAAACATGTGATAGATTCTTTAATGAGTGGAAATCCTATAAAAATGAAATTAATAAGCTTAAAAGACAAGTTGCGTCTCTTAAAATTACAAGTATGGTTGATGAAGCTGAAAAAATTAATGATTTATTGATTTTAAATAAGATAGTGGAAGCTGATATGGGAGAACTTATAAAAATAGCGACTGAACTCATTGAAACCCCTGGTAAAGTTGATTTAGTGATTATTGGAAACTGTGATGGAAAAATAGTTGGAGCAGCATCAACTAAAGCTCTTAATAATAATATAAAAATTAATGAAATAATAAAAGAAGCAGCTAAAATTTTGGGTGGCGGTGGGGGAGGTAAACCAACGCTTGCTCAAGGTGCAGGCCCTAAGAGTGAAAAGATGTTAGAAGCCCTTGATTTCACTGTTAATAAACTAAAAACTTATTTAAAATAACTGATAAAATTATATTAAAGTTATTGAATTCGGTTTTAAATAATCTGATTATTATGAGAGGTTGTTGATTATGACTGAGAAAGAGAAATTGGAAGATTTAAGTTATTGGAAAAAGACTGCTGATAAATTTTTTGAGGATGGTAAATATTTGGATGCTTTGGAAGCTTACGAGAGCATGGCAAAGTTGGATCCTAAAAATGCATTAGCATGGAAAGGTATGGCTACTGCATTTTCTTTGCTTGATAAGCCTTATGAAGCATTGGAGAGTTTGAATAAAGCACTTAATATAGATCCTGCTGATTTGGAGGGATTGGAAATTAAAGGATTGATTCTCAAAAAACTTTTAGAGGATAATGAAGAAGAGTTAAATCGCTTAAAAACTAGTAAATCTGAATAAAATTATATTATTAAATTTTTTTATAATTAATTTATTATATTTTTTTTGAATCATTTTCTTAAATATAATATTTATTAAATATTTTTTTTTATAATTACATTTTCCAGAGTAGAAGTTAATCAATTTAATTTAAAAGTAGTAATAATAACGTATTAATGAAATTCCATCCAATTTAGATATATTTTTTTAGTCATGGTGTGGATTGGATGTTACTTGTGAACATTATTAATCCTATAACAAATCCTATCATAAGGATAAGTACTAGGAAAAGAATGATTGGAAGCCATCCACTTGAACGTTTAGTTTCTTTATAATCAAGATTATGCCTACTTTCATATTTAGCAGTACTAGGCTCGTAATAATTGTTATTTCTATCGTTCGAGTGTTCTTCATTACTATAATCTTCACTCATATACTTTTTCTGCAGAGGCTTATATCCTGATGATAATATTTCCATACCACAAGTGGAGCAGTAGATATCACCTTTTCTAATATGACTACCACAGTTCTCGCATTTCATTTTTACCATTTTATAATCCTATACATCATTTGTTAAATGTTGTTGTTAATGAATTTGTTTAAAATTAATAAGTTAATTATTTGTTTAATATTTAAAATATTGAAATAATGATTAAATTAAGATTTATGATTAAATTTAACTAGGCTGTTATTAAAATTTATTTTTAAACATTTTAAACTGTTTAATGAATCTTTAAATCTTCAAAAGATAGCTTTTATTAGGAATTAGTGTGTTTAATAAAATATTAGACATGAATAAGTGTATATACTAATTAATGGATGAATTCCATAGAAAATTCGATTATTGTAAAGCTTAAACAAGATGGGTATTGGATAAATAAGATTAATTATGGTTTCAATCACTGAAAGGTGGAACGGATAAAATATATTCATCATCTCTTATCATGAAAACTTTTAATTGCAGTTTAAACCTTAAAAAAAGCGTTATGGGGCGTTTTTTTTTAAGGTTTTTCCGTAACCTTTATAAGTGATCGATAAGTGATAGTTGGCTAGGTCCTGAAAGGTTCAAAAAATACTTTTTTTGAAATATTTAGGACATGGAGGCGGTATAATTAAGAGTAAATCGATTATGACAGTGCTATTGCTATTAGCTATAGCACTGCCTTTTAGCGCAGGCACAGCCTTTGCAGCAACCAACATAACAAATGGAACTTCTAGTCAAACAAACACAACAACTAGCAATAATTTAGCTAAAGTGACAGACCAGAACTCAACACCTACAACTAATGTAACAGAAACAACAAATAAAGTTAACACCACAGAAAACAATACACAAGCTAAAACTGTAACACCAACAACCACTAAAGCAAATTCCAGCTCAACAAATAAAGCAGCAGGATCAGCTGCAAGTGCAAGCACAGTGAAAACAGCTACTTCGACCAGTTTCACAAATACAGAAATTACTAGTGCAGCAGCTAGTGTACAAAGTTTTGTGATAACTAACGGCAGATTACCTAACTATGTGACAATCTCTAACACTGAAGTCACTATGCCCGAATTTTTACAATTATTGGTTAATGACTTATTGAACTACAACAGCGGATTAAACAAACCGGTGACCCTTAAAACAGTGCAAAGCACCGACACCCACACGGAGATCCTTAATTCTGGAAATATCCTGAAATCAGAGTATTTAAATCTCGCGAAAAGCATAGAAACAACAATAACAACAAAAGGAGAAGTACCCAACTACGTAGACAGTTCACTTGGACAAATCAATTTCGAAAACCAAGTATATATCTACAGTGAAATATTAAACTTCGAAGGCATTAACCAAAGACTACCAAACTATGTATCAATAGAACCATGGTCCCAAGTCATCAAAAACACTGCAACCTCAGAAGGCAGCGGCTCAAGCATAGCCGCAGCATTGTTACCATACTTACAACCCACCACTAACGCACAATCCAACAACCCTACAATAGTAGCACTAGCAAACAAAATCACAGCAGGATTAACAACACCATACAGTAAAGCAGTAGCAATTTTTGACTGGGTACGGAATAACATAACTTATTCCTTCTACTATAACACTAAATACGGTGCAGTAGGTACCTTAGCAGCTGGAACAGGAAATTGCTGTGATCATTCCAATTTAGTGGTTGCACTGGCTAGAGCAGCCGGAATACCGGCTAGATATCAACAAGGATACTGTGACTTCTCAGATGGATGGTACGGCCATGTCTGGGCTCAACTATATGTGAATGGTAAATGGTACTACGCAGATACAATCAGCACAGCAAACACCTTCGGTACAATAACCAACTGGAATCTAAATACATACACTTTAGAAGGTACATTCATTACTTTACCATTCTAAAAAAAGCAAACAAATTCCCTCTTTTTTTATTTTTTTTAACTTGACATAAGTAAAAGAACTTCTTTCAATAGAATAAAATTTTGATATGTTTTTTACTATTTTTGTTCTTAAATTAGCTAACTCATTTCATAAAACAATAGTTTTTCAACAATCCCTTAATTTCTTAAGTCTTTAAAAATGAGATTAAATTAATTTATTTATAATTAAGTTATTTGTATTGAAAACTGTTTCATCTCAGAGCAAATAAAAAATTGATTATCTCACAAGATTCACAAGTAAATATTAGTTCATAATATATTTACATTGTACAAGGTTTAAAACGAGTAATATTAGAATATTGTTTTAATATTTATCCATTTATTTTTATTTTACAAATAATGTGTCACTCCCCATTAAAATAAAAAATAGGAGAATTTGAAATCTCCTTAACCCACAACTCGTAATTTAGAAACTACTATTTGAGGTAATATGAATGGTCCTACCTGTCTAGTTTTAATGGACGATGCGCTAGCATGTTTAAGAGCATTGAAAACATTACCGGACAACATAGCTTTCTTCACAGGATATGCAATTTCTCCATCCTTAATATAGAAAGCATTCATAGTTTCCACTGAGAAATCACCAGATATGGGATTAGCAGTATGAGCTCCCAATAAATCCTTAACAATTAATCCACTTTTTATATTGGAAATCTCATTCAACTCTTCAAAATCAAGTATTAAGTTACTGAAGCCTACAGAAGGCACATCGGCAAATGAGGATCTAGCTCCATTTCCAGTGCTCTGAACTCCTCCCTTACGGGATGTGTATAAATCATAAATAAAATTTTTAAGTACCCCATTCTGCACTAGAGTTGTTTTTTGACTGGGAACACCTTCACCATCACTTTGAGCACTGTTAAGTCCTTTCTTAAGTGTGCCATCGTCAAATATGTTAAGTGATGATGATAACACTTCTTCACCTAATTTATCAGCATAGACTGATCTACCTCTCTGCACATTATCTGCGTTTAAAGCATTAGCAAACGTGTAAACTAATGCTGCCGCAGCATTATAATCAAGTACAATCTCCATATCCCCTGTTTCTACAGGTTTACCGTTTCTCGAATCACGAGCAACTTCACAAGCATTTTGAGCAATTGTTTGAGCATCTATATCCAAATATCTGGATGAATCGGATTCATTGGCTGTAGATACACCCGTCCCATCCGGGATATTAACTGATATAAAACCTGAAAAGAATGTTGATGAATCCTTTGAAAGTACACCATCAGAATTCGCTATAACAGTATTTATTGAACCTGCGGAAACACCTCCGGAGGTGGGTTGGCATTTCTCATTAATACTGGTTTGAATCATTGTTTTAGCAAATTTTACAGTATCTTCCACATCCAAGTCTCGAATTTTAGGATCATAAATCTCCTTAACATTAGGATATGTAGATTTAGGGGCAAAAACAAAGTTTTCATCTATTACATTAAATTTAGCATTATAAACTGCATTTTTAATTGTTTGCTCTAGTTTAGTTAAATCTGTGGTATATGCAAATCCCATCTTATTATCCAGAATTATCCTTATTCCTAGACCATATGATGAAACTTCTTTAGCAAAATCCACTTGATCATTCTGTATATCTACATCTACTTTTTCTTCTCTTTCAAGATAAATTTCAGCTTCCTTTACATATTTAAGTGCTATTCCCAGTGTTTCTTGAGCTATTTCATCCATCATTTCCATCATAGTATAAACCTCTCAATTGCTTCTGCCACTCCATCACCATAAGATTTCTCAGTTACATAATCTGCTATATCTTTAAGTTCACTATCAGCATTATTAACAGCCACTTTAACGCCTGCTACTCTTAAAAATTCAATATCATTCTCACTATCCCCAATAGCTAAAATTTCATCCGTTTTTATATCTAAATCAGTAATAATCATCTTCAGAGATGATCCTTTATCCACTAAAGGATCCGTCAAGTGTATAGCAAATTTAGTATCGTAGACCTCCACATTAAAATCGTTGACTGTTTCTTTAACTAGTTCTTCAGGTATTGTTCTTTCTATAGCTACTTCAGAAACTCTTTGATCAGATAATTCCACTTTTTTAACCTCGAATTTTGATTTAAGGAATTCATAAGCGTTTTGACATTCCGTTATATTACCTAAAATCTTTTTTTTACCTTGAGATTCAATTACACCACCATTTTCAGCAACCAAACCGCCTGTAGTGCCTAATAATATGGCTATAGTTTTTGCAGCGCACATAACATTACCTGTTACAAATATTACCGGAATTCTATTATTTTCTGCGCGATATATGGCATTTACAGCATTAACACATACCCTTCTAGTTTCATCAGTTATAGTACCATCTACATCAAGTGCTATAGCCTTTAATTTATATTTCACTATATATCACCACATAAAAAAATATTTAAATTTTAAAAAAAAATGTTCTTAGAAAGTACTGTAACGATATGCTATATTACAAGTACCCTCTTTACTGACCATACAAGCACCTATAGGATTTACAGGGTTGCATTCTTTTCGAAATAATTTACATTCTTCGGGACGTGAGACTCCACGTAGTATTGGACCACATATACAGCCAGTCACCACATCTTGAGTTTTCTCTACATGAACATCAAATTTTATTCTAGCATTGAAATTAGAATAATCATTTCTTATCTCATAAAAAGAATCCGGAATCTCCGGGAATCCCCTCCATTCCCTGGTTTTAACGTGGAAAACTTCATTCATTAATTCTTGTGCTTTTAAGTTACCTTCCTCTTTTACCGCTCTTTTATATTCATTTTGAACTTCAGCCTTACCTTCTTTAATCTGCTTTAAAATGAGATAAATAGCAATTAGTACATCAAATGGGTTGAAACCTGCCACTACTTGGGGTATTCCATACTTCTGTGAGAATATTTCATAGGGATGAGTTCCAATTATAGTTGATACATGCCCGGGTTCTATAAGAGCGTTAAGATTAACTTCTCCAGATTCTATGAGGAATTTCAAAGCTGGCGGTATTAACCTATGACAGGAGAGAACTGAAAAGTTCTCTGGAGGTCCAGATACTATTTCCGAAGCAGTTGTAGGTGCAGTAGTCTCAAACCCAGCCGCCATGAAAGTCACTTCGTTATCTATTTTTTCAGCTAATTCAACTGCATTACTAACTCCGTACACCACCCTTACATCAGCCCCGTCTGCTTTAGCATCTGCTAAAGTTCCAGTAGCACCAGGAACCCGGAGCATATCCCCGAATGTAGCGATTGTAACTCCCTGCCGTGCTAATTGTAGACATTCATCCACTTCTCGTGATGGAACACAGCATACAGGGCACCCAGGTCCAGCAACTACCTCAACTTCTGCAGGTATGAGAGACCTTATCCCATTTTGCATTATTGTATGTTCATGTGATCCACAGACGTGCATTATTTTAACAGGTCTGGAAATATTTTCTATACGTTTCACTATTTCTCTGGTTAAATTTTTCATAACTGGACACCATTAATACTTAATTTTAAATTTTTGTTCTCCTGAGTTAATATTGAAATTTATGATTCAGATTATTATATTATATATGTAAATAGAGATATTAAAAATAGTATAATAAATTTGATTTACTTTTAGTTTACGTTCATAATATTTATTGAACAATTAAAAAAATATTTCAAAAAAATATGATATTATATTAATTTGAAGAACCTTTAAAATTAATTAAATATATGTAGTTAAAAAAAAATGAAAATTGCAGTAATAGGATTAGGTGTAGAGGGTAAAAAAGCTTTACATTCTCTTTTAAACCATGGATACCATGTTTATGCATCTGATATGAATGAAGAACTAACCATAGAAAGCGATCATGATTTTGAACTTGAACTTGGTAACCATGATTTGGATAAAATAAATTCCGCAGATGCTGTGATTTTAAGCCCCAGTTTATGGAATATTGAAGCTTTTAAAGAATTCAAATCTAATAATAAGCTTTTCTCGGATGTAATTAATAATCATAAATCTATTTTTACTATCGGAGTAACTGGTACTAATGGTAAAACCACCACTTGCTTCATGATCAAGGAAATACTCCAAAATTACGGCTTTAAAATTCTTATAGGTGGAAATGCAGGGGGAGGTTTTGACGGATACACTGAACTTATTTTAGAATCATCAGAAAAAAATTATGATATTCTAATCGTTGAAGTCTGTGATATGACTTTAGATTTCTGCGCTCATAATTTTGATTTCGATTTACTAGTGGTAACTAATCTTGGATATGACCATCTGAATGTGCATAAATCAATGCAGAATTATCAGAACTCAATACAAACATTTTTGAAAGAAAAAAAAGCTGTTTTAAATATTAATGATAAAATATTATCTGGTATGGGGAATTTTGCTGAGGAAACCTTCTTTTTTGATTATTACCTTGGAGAGCTGAATTTATTCGGAAAATTCAACCGTCAAAACGCAGCAGCAGCAGCAGCAGTTGCTAAAATTTTAAATATACCAAAAGAAAATATTAATGAGTCATTAAAGTCTTTTACGCCTGTACCCGGAAGAATAAATGAGTTAAATATCGGAAAATCTAAGATTGTAATTGGGAAAACTGACAACATCTCTGCAATCACTGCCGTCCTTTCAGAAGAAAAATTTGATGTAGTTATATTAGGAACTCCTCGGCGAAATGAATATTGGAGGTATGATATATTCGAAGAAGCATCTAAAGTTAACCCTAAGTTAATAGGTTTATTCCCGGGTTTGGATAACACTACTATTCAAGCTGAAGAATTGCTAATAAATAACGGTTATAATGGACCCATTCAAATATTAAATGATATTAAAGAAGTGGTAGAGTTTACGATTGATTGGATTAAAAAGGATTCAACTATTTTTATCGGTGGCAATGGTCAGGATAAAATAATGAAGATAAAAGAAATTTTAGAACATATCAATGTGAATGAAAAAATGTTTTAATAAATTGGGGCAATGAATAAAATTTTAGTAGTAATCAAAAAATATATAAATAGGATAAATAATACGAAAGGTATTGATAAATACTTTACATTTAAACAAAAGTAGTAAAGAATATGATTTTGTGATGAAAATATCTATATTTTTTTTAGTTTTCTTATCTAAAATTTTTTTTAATTATATGATTTACGACCCTGAAAATAATATAAACAAAGTAATATCAGATTTTGCAGTAGGAGTGTGATGTTCTGCCAAATTTAGTGAAAAATCCATTATTTATATTGATAATATTAATTTTAGTCGCTGCAGTAATGTATCCTTTTGGAAATGCTATGGGTGTTCATATACCTTCACAGAGTCCTGAAGAAATTGCAGCCCTTCCTATAGGATCTACAGTTTTGAATGGTACTAATGTAATTAATGATAATACTCTCCATAAAGTTCCAGTGTTATATCATCCAAAATACTTAGTGCAAGCTGCTTTAAACCAGAATTATATAGAACTCTTCACTAGTTTAGTAACTGGAGCTGTTCCAACTCCCGTTGATGCTGTTGTTAATAGTGATATATCTAATAATGGAGATGCTGAAGGGTTTACTGGGCCGGGAATGTTGACTGTTCAAAATAATAAATTAGCTGTGAATCCCCCTAGCACATTTATATATGGGTATGTTACGCCATATACAATAGCAGTGAAAAATAACGGTAGTATTCAACTAATACAAAATAATAAGACTACAACAGTTTCTGTTCAGGATTTTAGTAATGAAACGATTCCTAATGAATATATGGATCTTAATGACTTTGAAACTTGGTATAACAATAGCAATGTTGGGGATAATGTAACTTTAGATTATGGTTTAAGTAATTTTAGTGACGGTAGAAACATGGTTACACCGGATGAAATAACAAGAGATTTTGGAGATAATATTTCAAGTTATATACAATCACGTGAACCTACCAGTAATGAGTCTATAATGGTTTATAATAGTGGAACTAATGAAGTGGTTGTATCCACTGATCAAACTATTATGAATTTTTATTCTGATATGGATAATGCTGCCCGGGTAGAGAATGCTCAGGCATTTATTCAAGCTTGGAATAATACTATAATCCCACCTCACTGTACAGGTTATGGAACTGAAAATGTATCATATGTTTCAGTGTATGATCCAGATCCCACTCAAGGAACTGGATGGGCAGATCATGGTACTTGTCCCCCTGGAAGAGCTATAAGAGATGCTTCTTTGGCTGCAGGATTTCCATTACCCACAGGTATGAGTATGGATTATGAAAATGTTATAAATGATGACGCGAGTTTAACAGATGGAGTAACTGTTTACAATACTCTGAATTATCCCGTGAAAATAACAATTTGGATGAATGGAACTGGTGAAGACGCACCTATATATTGTCAGATTACTGAGTTATTACCCTAAATTTTTTTTATTTTTTTTTAATATAACTTATTTTTAAATATAATTTAAATTAGATTTAACTTTTAGAAATGTGATTCAATAATGGTTTCAGCGATTATAACCGCGGCGGGTAAAAATAAGCGAATGAGTGATGATCAAAAAGCTCGAGGATTAGACATTAAACATAAACTTCTCCTGGACATCCATGGTAAACCAGTAATAATTAAAACGCTAGAAAATGTGAAGAATACTGGAGTTGAGGAATTAATTATTGTGCTAGGATATTTAAGCGATGAAATAAAAAGGGTTCTATCCGATTATCTTGACTTGAAAATTAAAATTATAGTTAACCCCGATTTAAATATAGAACTATCCGATACTCTTTTAAACGGTGTCAAAAATGTTAAATCCGGATTATGTTTATGTACCGCTGCAGATCAACCCACTGTTTCGGCAGATACTTTAAATAATCTAATTAATGCTCATAATTCTGAAAAAAATATGGTTACTATACTGGCAAGGGGAAAGAGCGGATATCTTGACTCAACCAAGGGTTTAGGAATGCCTTTTGTATGTCATTCAAAGCTTTTAAAAAAATATTTGCCTGGTAAAGAAGATAATTTAAACCCCATACTGAATAATATGTTAGAAGATGGGGTGATTTATTATGGTGTTAATCCTCATAATTCATTAGAAAAAATGAATATTAATCGATGGGATGATTATATTACTGTTTTAAAGGAAACAGAATAAATAATTAAGGAATAAAAAATTCTTTGAAACTCTAATGTTATAAAAATAGGTTTTTTTTAATGAATTTAAAAGAATTAATTTTATAAAAATAATTCTCAAATATAGGTAATTAGATTTATATGAAAAAAATAACTTTATTCAAAGATGGAACCTTGCCAAAAAGTAGGGAAATCTATTTTTACGTAATAATGGGCTATATTTATTATTGGTTTAACAATATTAAACACTCATTGGAAAACCATGGAGAAATTATTAATCAAATTAATGATGAAAATAGTTTTAAATTAGATATAATAAACGATGTCGCGGGTGGTGATGTGACTAAAAACGATGCACTAAGGCCTTATCTTCCAAAAAAACCTTTAACTGATGATATTCTAAAAGCTGCAAAAGAGGGTACTCCTTTAATAACTCTTGGAGATGGATTAAAACCTAGGGTGATGATCACAGCGGGTATGCATGGAGATGAATTAGCACCACAAATAGGTGCATTAATACTCATAAATGAATTATATAATAAAAAAATCAATGGAACAGTTTACATTATTCCATTTATAGCACCTGAGGCTAGTGCAGAGAATAATAAACTCTTTAATGGTGAAAACTTAAATTTAATTGCTAATATTCCTGAAAATCCCGCTAACATAGTGTTTAAAACTATTCAGTCATTGGATATTGTCTCATTGGCTGATTGTCATAGCACTAGCACTGATCCAGCTAAAAACTCCGTAATTTATTATCCGAAAATTGCAAGTTCCAAGATAGCAGTTTATATAAATAAGATAACTAATTCTACATTACTAGCTTTGATTCAGTATGCTGGAATGTTAATAGTATTATGTAATTCCCATAAAATTCCATCTGTAATATGTGAGGTTGAATCACCAGATGGTGTAGCATCAAAAGAAAGTGTTGACGTTTCTTACAACCAGATGAAAGCCTTTTTGAAGTATCATCAAATCTTATAATTTTTTTGTTTTTAAAAAAATGTTTTAATTTAAAATTTTTTTTTCTTAAAATGAAAACTGATAATAATATTTTTGAAATTTTAAGGTTCCATTTATTCAATTTAAACTAAAAATAGATTCAATGGAATATTATATCAATAATTAACGTCAAATAATTAATTAGTCGTGTTTAAAGTGTTCTTCTCAAATAAATTACCTTTAGCATTAACAATTTATTTTGGTTTTTTCGCGGTTTTCATAACCGTTTCCTCCGTAATTATATATATATTCACCCCAGCATTTGCGTATTCCCAAATTGAAAGTGTTAAATTCTTTTTATCATCTCTAATTCAAAGTGAAGCCACAGTAATAGCTATAGTTATAACACTGAGTTTAGTAGTGATTCAACTCACCGCTTCAACTTATTCTACCCGTGTTATTGATATATTCAAAGAATCTCCAATTATTTGGATTATTGTTGGAACATACGTCTCAGCCATCACTTATGGATTGACTATTCTTAAATTCATAGATGTTATAGCGGCTACTGGTACTTCAAATTTTGAGACCACTATATGGATTTCTTATCTACTTGCGATATTCGCATTTGGAGCTTTGATACTTTATCTTATAAGTGCTCTAGATATTATGAAATCATCAACAGTGATAAATAGCTTTGCAAGGAAAATAACCAAAGAAAACATCTTATCCGGTGTATCCGATTATGAGAAAATTGCAGATACTAATGCAACATCTTTAAACTATTCTTATATATATTCAGATATTCTTAAACCTGTAATTGAATTTGATGTAGATCCTATTCAACCTATTATTGATATTATACATAGTTCTATGATGAAATATGATTATGGGACTATGCGGTATGGTTTGAAAGTTTTAGAGAATTATATGGTTGATATATTAAAGAATAATGAATTTAGTAAGGATGAAGGAATAATTACTAAACATATATTAACTCATCTTGAAAGAGTGGGGAGATTAGCTGCAAGCCGTGAAGACGAGGATTCAATTGAAGAAGTAGTAAACGTGATATTCATAGTTGGTAAACTGGCGGTTGAACGTGAAATTGAAAATTTAGCTGGTGAAGCAGTGAATTCCATTAAAAACATTGGTAGATCAGCAATAAGGCGAGAAATGGAAGATGTCGAGATGGTAATAACTGATCTTATTGCAGAAATTGGAAGAAACTCAGCTAAAAGGAAGCTTGATTTTGTAACAAGTGTGAGTGTTAACTCTTTAGGAATAATTGGAAGAGACTCTTCTAAACATGCCCTACAGGGATTGGAAGAGACTGTTTGGATGGCCGGTTCCATCCAAGAAATAGGTAAGTTAGCAATAAAATATGGATTAAATCAATCAGTTTTTTACGCTGTAAATTCTATTGGAGATATGGGAAAATATACTGCAAGGAATGATCTACCCAAAACTACTATTAGAATCATTAATTATCTTAAATATTTAGGTTTAGCTACATTAGAAGAGAATCTTAATGAAATTACAAATAATGCAGTGAAGTATCTAGGAGAAATTGGAAGAATATCTGTATGGAGTGAGTTAAATGCCACAGTTCTACCTAAATTACTGAATCAAGTGAATGAATCACTTAAAATTATTAGAGATAAAGCTGTGGAGAAAAAATACTCTGCAACAATTTCCCTTGTTGATTCAACATTATTAAGGATTAAAGAATTAATGAAAGAACAAAATTTGCAAGTAAATTAAAAATTCAGATTTAAATAAGTAGATCCTAATTAATCAAGAAAAATAATAAGTGATATAAAAAAATTAGGGTTAAAAAAATTTTATTTTAATTAAAATTTAAAAAAATGAAGATTTTTTTATTTCATTTCTCTAAACTTTCTTCCATAAGTTCAAATCTATCGTCAAGCTCTTCAACAGCTTTACCCATTTTCATAACTAATTCCAAAATGTTATACATCCAAACAAGCATTAAATCCTTATCAGCTTGTTTTTTATATTCCATCATTTTTTCAGATAATTCTTTGGCTTCATCTAATATTTCAAATACTTCGGTTTCACTCATAATAAATCACCCCATACTTTCTAAAGCATTTACTATACATCCAATATTTTCACCGTTCATACCTACAATTACTTCTTCAGGTTTTATTCCAGCAAATTTTCTAGATCCACTGCATCCCATGGTAAAATTGGGTCTTTTTCGTGTGAAAGGACCAGCCACAGCATCAGCACAAATGGATTGAATACCTGAAAAATCAGCTTCTATCCTACCACCTAAGGTGTACACCATAGCTTGCGCGAGTTGCATGGCTTGTGCAGGATTGCTGATTACTACAATTACATCTGGATCAAAATTAGCTTCTTCTAATGGAGCATATATTAATGCATACATCATAGTTTCAATCTTTGGTATATCGTCTATGGTTCGTTTAGCTGACCCTAAACTGGCAAATCTTCCTAAACCTTGATACATTTCACCAGTTTTAACTTTCTCAGGAGCCTCCATAAGCCCAAGAGCAGCTGCTCCACCTTTACAAGATTGTTCTTCAACAGTTGCATAGAATGTTTCACCCATCGCTGCTTTTTGAACCATTTCACAGTGCCGGATGATTTCACTTATCTTTTTAATGCCTTCAGGAATATCTTCTTGTCTTAAAACGAATTTAATAGCAACTGGAGATTTATTTAAACCTAATTTCTCTTTAATCTTTTGAGAAACCATACTATATTCATGCACATCACACATACTTTCAGTCATGCTAGTTTCACCGAATTTAATTATGTTCCTTAAATTATTTAATTATATTTAGGAATTTCAAATTATGATTAAAAAAGTAGATATAAATCTATTTCACCCTAGTTTATGGAATATAAAAAATAATTAATAAAAAAAGTATAAATCTAATTTAAATTGATCTAATACCTGTAACTAGTTCTTTTATCTTATCTTCAACTTTAGAACTATTTTCAACTACTGTACCCGTTACAATAATATCCGCACCAGCTTTCGCCACCTCTGCAGCGGTAGTTCCATTTCTTATTCCACCTCCAACAATAACTATTAAATCCGTAAATTTTTTTATTTTAGCAATCATTTCAGGTGGGATATGTTGACTGGCACCGGATCCCGCTTCCAGATAAAATAATTTCATTCCCATAAACTCTGCAGCTATCGCATAAGCCACCGCAATATCTGGTTTTGATCGGGGTATTAATTTAGCATCACCCACAAAACCAACGGTTCCTCCCGGTTCAACCACCAGATAACCCATAGAAATGGTTTCAATACCTAACTTTTTTATAATTGGAGCACCCAAAGCCTGTGCTCCAGTAATCCAGTAAGGATTAGTGGAATTTAATAAACTCATGAAAAATATTGCATCCGCATATTTGCTTACTCCACTTATATTGCCTGGAAATAATATTATAGGAACCTCAACATTCTCTCGGAGCGCTTTTGCAGTAGCATCCAGTTCACTGGAATTTGTTGTTGAACCACCCAGCATTATACCATCAGTACCACCGAGCACTGCATTCTGTGCTGTATGAACTGCTTCATCAGGTTTTTGTTCCTCAGGATCAATAAGAGTAAGATGTATCTTCCTGGTATTTAGTAATTCCCTGATATAGTCTTCTACGTTCATCATAAATCACTTAAAAAAATTGTTTAAATATAAAAATACATTAAATAAAAATTTTCTGTTTTCTATTTATGGTGAAAAAAATTATATTTTTAAATAAATCTAAAAATTTGAGGTTTTTTTATAATAAGTTAAAAAAAATTTTTGTAGGGATAAGTTTATCCCCTTGGTTCTTTAGCTTTGTACCTTAAACCTTTATAACCACATTTCCGGCAGGTTTTAGCGGTTGGTGGATTTCTCGCGTTACATTTAAGACAAATTTTGACCTTGAACAATCTATTTTCTGCTTCTTCAAATTTAGCCATTTGTTTATCCTCCTATAAATTCATTTTGTATATTTACAACTTCCATACTGGTTTTAGCATGAGAATAAGCTTCTAAAAGCTCTTCGTTAAGCTTTAAAAAATGAGGTCCCCATTTGAACTGGGACATAATATGGATAGCATTATTTTTAAGTCCCACTATATAAAAGGTTGCGGAAATAGCCTCTGCAGTTGAAAGTATGCAGGGCTTACCATAATTGGTAGGATTAGCTGCAATCAAAAACGGGAGAGAACGATGGTTTTTTCTACCTTTAAACATAATAGATGACTTATCTATTTTTTTCCATGAGCAGTCCAAAGCTGCAATTCCGTTTTCTTCTACAGCTTCACAATCTTCTGGTGATACTGCCTTTTCTGCAAAAGGATCTAAAATTATAGCTCCGACAGGTAACATGTTTAGTTTATTTACTATTTTAACATTACCCCTCTTAGCCATTCGAATAGTAGTACATTTCTTGCGATCACATTGTTCGGCGTGGTATATGGTGACTTTCATAAAAGATGATCCTGTAACTCTAAGAAAAAGTTTATTATCATATTATCTTGAGTTTCGAGATAAAAATTTATATAATATAAAATTCAGAAATAATCTAATTTTTTTTGATTAAAATTTTATGATTTCAATATTATAATTAATGGATTAGTGTTTTCTAGAATAACTATTTTCCCCATTTAAAAAAAAATATCTGATTTAAGAAAAGTAATTACCTTTTTTTTAAGATTTTATCTTCTCCATTGATTTTCGAGCCGCTTTTCGCACTGCTTCGCATCTATCTTTTTCAGCGTTGATCAAGACAGATAGTATATTTTTATCCCCTGAATCACCTAAAGTATTAGCTGCAATTTCACGTAAGGATTCATCACCATTTTTTAAAGCATTGATTAAAGCATCAATAGCTGGTGTACCACCTATATTCATCAATGCTTTCGCCACCATATATTGTACTGAGTAATCACTGTCATATAAAGCTTCAGAAAGCGCTTTTACAGCCCGTTGACTGCCAATTTCACCCAATGCTTTTGCTGCATAAAATCGTGCAGTATCATCATCTTCCTTTAGAATAGGAATTAATGCATCTACAGCCTTTTTATCAGCAATCTTTTTTACCAACTTATAAGCAAAAGAATGCATGTTATTACATCATTAGATATTTCCATAAATTAATCCTTCAATTCATTATTTATAGGTTTAAGTTAGTTAAAATTTTCTTTATTTATTAGTTTATTGCAGTTTTTACAATTATACAATTTCTATAAAATTGTTATAATTATGGGAAGGGTTATCATACTTAACACTGTACTTAAAAAAATACATGCACTAACTGCTTTAATATCTAACTCATAAGTTATCGCAAGAACTAAACTGAGCATTGCTGATGGCATGGCTGCTTCTGTAATGATTACTTTACTGTTAAGGCCACTAACTCCTAGGATTATTATAATCATCAATGCGATTAATGGAGCTAAAATAAGTTTAATGGATGAAACCACTGCAGCTTCTTTAAAGTAATTTTTTAAACTACTTGCCTCCAAGGAAAGACCTAAGGATATCATTATTAATGGTATTGCAGCTCCGCTTAAATACGTTAGAATTTGGGGTGTTAAAGATCCTATGTTTAGATGTAAAATATTCAAAACTATTCCTAAGATTATAGCATATATTGGTGGAAATGTCAGTACACGCTTAGCAACTGCTGAATAATTCCCTCCAAAAAGCAGTGCAAAAAGAATTCCAAAAAAGATGAATAGAATAGTAGAACCCGTATCAAAAAAAATCGCCCTTACAAGTCCCACTGCACCAAAAACACCTAAAATAATTGGATATCCCATAAATCCTGAGTTAAACAATGCGGATGCTGAAGTAATACCCCAAAGTGTTTTCTTAGAATGTTTCCTAAATCTTGAAAAAGTATAACCAACTAAACCCCCAATAGAACCAGTTAATAAGCAAATTAATGTTATACCAATAAGACTAGTTATATTAGATAAATTTGCAGAGTAAAGAGCTGAAAATATAAGTGCAGGAAGCGCAATATTCAAAACAATCTTATTTAATACTATAGTATCATCTGTTTTTAAAAGTCCGATGTATTTAGCTAAATATCCAATTATTATGAGAATAATTATAGAAAGGATTGTTTCCAGAGCACTCATTTTTTTATCATCAAAATAATTTTTTTAAATACCTTAATGCTCCAAAAATGAAAAATTAAAAATTTTTTTTGAATAAATTTTTAAAAATAAAAAAAATAACCAAAACTTAATCAAATTTTTTAATTTTTTTTTTATGTAACATTTTTTTTATAATTGAGATCGTTCATAATCCAATATATTGGAAATAGCACAAGCTGGATCTTTTAAATCCTCTACATCATAGTAACGCCCACCAGATGCTAACGCTAAATCCATGTTAAATTCGTGCCCAAATTTTACTGCTTTTTCAAAATTCACGGTAATAGTAAGTATTTCAAAATTCTTCAACTTCTCAGCAATTTTAATAGCATCCTGAACTGGCCCTTCATCTAATCCCACATTAGGCATACCATCCGTAAGTATAATCATCATAGGAACATACTCATTATGTGCCTTCTCTTTTTTTAAAAGTTCAAACCCTTTTTTTAGACCTGAAGCTAGAGGAGTAGTACCACCAACACGAATATTATCCACTTGTTCATGAAAAGATAATGCTCGACGAGTGGTGGGAATTATTATTTCCGCTTCCTCTCCTTTAAACCCAATTACACTCAACTTATCCTGATGACGGTTAGTGTCCTCAATTATTCTATTTAAAATTCCTTTAACACGATTAGTTTTCTTTTCAGAAAGCATTGAACCACTTATATCTACTATAAGTGCTATTGATGCTTTAGCACCATGCTTCCTTACTTTTAAACGTATATCATCACTTTCAACTTTTATATTTCCCTTTGATCCTAAAGCAGCCGCCCTAATAGTGGCATCTATAGCTATATCATTAGAATTATCTCTAGGAATTTTACTTTTAATGTAGCGGCCCTTCAAAGTTTGTGAATTAACTCTTTTACCATAAAGTCTCCTCTTCTTTTTTCCCTTCATCTTAAGGAGCTTTTTTATATCAACCTCCTCCTCATCAGCTTCAACCAGCTCATCTTCTTTTTCCAAAGTTTTAAGTTTCATTCCCCTTTTTTTAGCATCACCACTTTCAGGAATTGGAGTTTTTTTTTGTTTTTCCTTTTTATCCTCGGATACTTCAGAAATAGCTTCTTCTACTTTCTTTTTAATCTTATCCTGATCATAGGATGCTTTCTGGAATCGCTCACCTAAAACTAGGAGTGCCGCCTCCGATACATCATCCTCATTTACCGTATTCCGATTATTATATGCCGCTATAGCTTTAGATGTTTTTAAAATAGCAATGTCTGCTCGATGTCCATCAACACCCATATCTATACAAATTTTAGCTATAACTTCCAGTAAATCTCGTGGAATCTTCACTTCTTTTAGAATTTTACGGGCTTTTATAATTTTATGCTGAATCTCATCTTGTTTATTTTTAAATTTATCTCTAAATATATTAGGGTTCGATTCGAATTCTTCACGTCTCTGCATTATTTCAACACGATCTTCCAGTTCCATTATGCTGTGTACTGAAATGTGAAGCCCTATCCTATCGGAGAGTTGAGGTCTGAGTTCACCCTCTGCAGGATTCATAGTTCCCACTAATATAAAATTAGCCGGGTGAATTAGAGATATGCCTTCTCTTTCTACAATATTCACCCCATATGCTGCAGCATCCAATAATACATCCACTAAATTATCGTCTAATAAATTGATTTCATCAACGTATAATATGTTTCGATTAGCATTAGCAAGTATTCCGGGTTCAAGAGCCTTCAATCCTTCTTTTAAAGCTTTTTCTATGTTTATTGAACCTACAACTCGATCTTCAGTGGATCCTAATGGTAGCTCTACAACCCTCATTTTTTTTTCTGTTACTTCAATTTCACCAATACTGCATTCCTGGCAGAGAGATTCAATGTCATTAGGGTCACAGTTAAAGGCACATCCTTTAACTATTTTTATTGTGGGTAGAAGATCCGCTAGTGCTCTGACTGCGGTGGTTTTGCCTGTTCCTTTATCTCCTTTAATTAGAACGCCTCCAATACTAGGGTTTATAGCGTTTAATATCAAAGCTTTTTTAATATTTTCCTGACCAACTATAGCGGAAAATGGGAAAATAAGGTTTTTCACTTGTCTCACCTTTATTAAATAAATAAATAAAATTTTTTATTTGTTTTAAATCTTTATAAAAAAATATTTAATCTAAAAATTTTTTTTTTATATTAATTTAATATGTAAGTTTTGTTGAATATAAATTTAAATTTTTTTTTATCATAAAGAATAAATAATATCATTTACATAGTAAAAGTTAGGTGATTAATCTATGTGCACAGTAGGAGGCCCAATGGCTGACATTAAAATGAAAAAGCTCAAAACAAAAAGATACCGATGCCTAGATTGTAAAAATGAATTTAAAGGTATTGGAAAACGAGTTGTATGTCCATCATGTCAGTCAGAGAACGTCGAAGAATTATGATGGGTTCTGATGAACTTTTGTTTTTAATTGGAGAATCTGGAGAGTTAGGCATAGTAAAGGCTAGTAAAAATATGGAGTTATTTATAGGAACTCCGGAGAAGGAAGAAATAGTATTATTCCTTCAGTCTGAGGATTTAATTGCTGTTTCTGTATTCGATGTTGGTGATAAAGCAGAGAAAGGTATAAAATCTATGATTTACCTATTAAGAGAATTAGCTTCACCAATAATTGTCCTTCCAGAAAATCATCCCACTTCTAAAAGACTTAAAATGGTTGTATCTTGTGGAGAGAGTATACATCTTAATTGTGATATACAACCGGGAACTCATCCGGAACAGGATATAATATGTGCATGTAAGGAATTATCCGGTTTAGATATTTATGCTATAAATGGTGGGGTGGAGATTGAAGGAAGTGTTCACAACTTTAAAGTAGAAAAATTAGATTATTGAAAATAAAATTAATCTTATAAGCTTATTTTTTCTAATGAAATTATATTTAAATATAATTATAAAAATTTAATCATTATTTCATTATAAATTCAAAACTTCATTTAAATAAAAAAAATATCATGAGAGCTCAAAAATTATGTTAATTTACAATTTTTATCAGATATTCGGGCAGATAGTCATTATTATAGCCCTATCGATCCTAGGTTTACTTACATTAACTTTAATTTTAGGTGGAATACTAATTAGAGAAAATAAACTTATTTTTCCTAAAGTACTTCTCTTTACTTTAGATGTTTTCTACGGTTTTCTAAGGAAATTCTCAGAGAATTTAGGTGTTGATAGTAAAATAGTGGATCAAATTGGTGTCGAAGTTAGAAATAAAGTTAATGAAAAGCGTTTCAAAAAATTAACTACAAAGGATAAAATTTTAGTACTACCCCACTGCTTAAGACATTCCGACTGTGAAGCTAACCTTGAAACATCAGGATTAGTCTGTACGAATTGTAATCGATGCGTTATAGGTGTACTAAAGGATAAAGGAGAGGATTTAGGTTATCAAGTCTTTATTATACCCGGGTCGACTTTTCTTAAGAAAATCATCGAAGAAAACAATTTCAAAGCTGTATTAGGTGTAGCCTGTTATCAGGATCTTAATTTAGCAATGATGAAATTGAATAAATTTTCCTGTCAAGGTGTTCCACTTTTACGGGACGGATGTGTTAATACAAAAGTTGATTATAGGGCTGTTCTCGAGAAAATGGGAGTAGAACTTGAGAAAAAAATTGAAATTAACAAAAATAATTCCTGTAATAAAAAATCTTATAGTGATAAATTATTATAAAACCCTTTTTTTAAATCAGATTTACTTAAATTCTTTTTTTAGTTAGATTCAAAAACTTATTTCATTTTCATACCATATTTTAAAAAAATCTTATATTATTAATTTACTTATTTAAATCTCGAATACCTTGAAAAATAAATATCATTTCTATGAAACATTTATTAATTTTTTATTCCTTAATGTAAATTTGGAGGTTAAGATAAAATGGAAAAAGTTATTTTATTATGCGCCAGTCCCCGACCAAGCGGTAATACTTACCAAGTTTTAGAGGAATGCGCTAATGTTATAGAGGATGAAGGTTTAGATGTTGAAATAATCTCATTCGTTGGTAAAGATATTAAATCTTGTATAGCATGTGCTAAATGTGGTGAATTAAATGAATGCAATATTAATGATGGATTAAATGATATTATACATAAAATCAGAGAAGCCGATGGATTAATTGTAGGATCTCCCGTCTATTTTGGAACAGCCCGTGGAGATATAATGTCAGCCTTACAGAGGATAGGTATGGTTTCCAGAACTAATGGTAACTTCTTATCATGGAAAGTAGGTGGACCTATAGCAGTTGCACGTAGAGGAGGACACACAGCCACATTACAGGAAATGTTAATGTTCTTTTTTATCAATGACATGATTATTCCCGGTTCTACTTACTGGAATATGGTCTTTGGATGGGCTCCTGGAGAAGTGCAGAAGGATACGGAAGGAATGGAGACCATTCGTAAATTTGGCTATAATGTAGCTACATTGATTAAAAAAATTAAACCCAATGAATAAATTTGAACCTCAATTATATGAAATATTTAGAAATCTAACAATTCTTAATTCTAACAAAACAAAAATTTATTTTTTTTTATATAGTGATAATTTATGGTAAAAGAACAGCTTTATAAGAAATATGCTAAGTATTATGATAAAATTCATGATAAGTTTGATCAAGAACAAGAATCATCGTTCATAAAATGGGCTGTAGATAATCATAAGATGAGTGAAGGTAATTATCTCCTTGACGTGGCTTGTGGAACCGGTAGACATGTTGAATTCTTGAAAGAATATTATGAGATTCTAGGAGTAGATATAAATCCGGAAATGTTAAAGATCGCCCGATTAAAAAATCCTGAAGTCAAATTTATAAATGGTGATATGAAAAAATTGGATATTGGAGGAAGATTTGATGTTATAATATGCATGTTCAGTGCTGTGAATTATAACACTACATTGGGAGAGTTAAAAATAACATTAACAAACTTTTATAATCATTTAAAGAATGGTGGAATTTTAATTTTTGATTTAGGTTTAAATTTAGATAACTGGATTGAAGGGTTGGTAAGTGTTGATACGATAGTTGATGAAAAATTAAAAATAGCAGTATTATGTCAATCACATTTAGATAATGGAGTATTTAATGCTGACTTTGTATATTTAATTAAAAAGAATGGAAAGTTTGATTTCGATATTGATCAGCATGAACTAGGTGTTTTTGGAATGGAAAATGTAGTGGAATTAATGGAAGATGTTGGTTTTGAAAACTTCATCTATGCAGAATTTACTTCTGAAGCTTGGGATGCTAGATCAGGTGATCGGCCAATATTTGTAGGAGTTAAATAGTTATAAGAATTTAAATTAAATTATTCTTATATAGGGTTATAATTATGAAAATAGCTGTTGCAGTTTCAGATGATGAAAAATTTACTGAACACTTTGGTAAAGCCCAAAAATTCCTGATATACGAATTTAGTGAATATGAAATGAATTTAACAGAGAAAAGAATGTCTCCTAAAATACGTGGTGAGAAGCATCAGTGGGGTAAATCTTTAAACGTAATAGAGGATTGTGATGTAATTATATGTTTGCAGATTGGTTTAAGGGCTAAACCAGCTTTGAAACAAATGGGTAAGAAAATTGTGGAAGATGATGGAAGTATAGAAGATGTTCTTCGAAGATTTATTAATCATCAGAAGTTCATTGATAAGCCAATTTTTTAAATATTATACTAATTCAAATTTTAACTGGTGACCGAAAAATGAGTACTTTAATAATCTATTACTCTAAGCATCATGAGAATACTCAAAAAGTTGCTGAAGCCATAGCAGATAGTATTGGGGCAGATGTACTTAATTACGAGTTTGTTGACCCTGACAATATCAGTAAATATCAATTAATTGGATTTGGGTCAGGCATCTATCATGGAGAGCCTGGTAAGGAACTAATAGAATTTATTAATGAGTTAAAAAATATTGGTGACAAAAAGGCATTTGTTTTCACCACTAGTGGTCAAGGTACTGCTAATTATAATTATTATTTAACCCAATTATTGCATGAAAAAAACTTTGAAGTTATTGGAGGATTTAATTGCAAAGGCTTTGACACTCATGGGTTACATAAAATAGTTGGTGGTATTAATAAAGGAAGACCTAATGAAGATGACCTAAAAAAAGCTAAATTATTTGCTGAAAGTTTACTATGAATAAATTTTTTTGTCAAATAATTTAATAACAAAGGAAATATAATATTATTTAAGAGTAAGGAAACCTAAACACTAATATAAGATGAAATCTAATTAATTTTTATCAATAAATCTGGCGGGTTCATAAAAAATAACTTTTTTAACTTTCAAATTCTGTTTTAAATTAATCTTTTATTTACAACATAATATTATAAAGATTAATTAGAGTTATAAATAAAGATTTCATAATATTAAAGAACTCGAAATATGGATTTTTGATATTTACCTAGGACATAGGGTTCTTTTATAAAAAATCAAGCATTTAAGGTGATAAAATATGGCTAAAGCAAGACGTAGAAGAGTAAAGGATACATGGAAAGATAAACAGTGGTATAAAATAGTGACTCCTAAAGAGTTTGGTGATGCAGAAATAGGCACCACTCCTGCCCGAGATTCAAGTATGCTACTAAAAAGAACAGTAGAATCCTCCATGAGGGAGCTTTCCGGAGACTTCAGTAAACAATATATAAAACTATTCTTCCAAATAAAGGATGTTGCTGGAGAAACCGCAAATACTGACTTTGTAGGTCACCAGGTGACCTCAGATTATGTTAGAAGTATGATTAGACGAGGAACAAGCCGTATAGATGCTATTACTCCAGTTACAACTCAAGATAATAAGAAAATGAAAGTTCACGTACTAGCAATCACTATAAAAAGGGCTAAATCTTCCCAGCAAAAATTCATTCGAGAAACTATGGAAAAAATAGTAATTGAAGTAGCTTCTCAGAGAATCTTCCGTGACTTAGTAGAAGACATAGTTACCGGTAAATTAGCATCAACCATTTACCACGAGGCTAAAAAAATATACCCTCTCAAAAGAGTTGAAATAGTTAAAACCAGTGTGATTAAAGAAAAAACATAATTCTGTGAAAAAGAAATGTTTTATAACCTGGAATATGTAGTCCTACTGGTGGTTATAGGGGCTCTAGTGTATGCTAGAAAAGCAATAGATCTCTTGGGATCCATTTTCCTGATTATAATGGGTGTCATAATTATCTTCGCAGCAGGTGTAAACTGGTTCTTTTTAATCATCTTATTTTTATTATTAGGATTAATATTTACCAAATACAAACATCAGTATAAAAAGGATAAAGGAATATATGAAGGCACCAGAACCATTAAAAATGTAGTATCTAATGGAGTAGTGCCTTTTGTAATGGCTGCATTCGGAAACTATGGCGGATTCATAGGATCCATAGCCACCGCAACAGCAGATACCATGGCCAGTGAAGTTGGAGTACTGACTACACCCCGACTAATAACCACTCTAAAGAAAGTTGCACCCGGTACTGATGGAGGAATATCCATACTAGGTACCGCAGCTGGAATCGTGGGTGCTGGCTTAATAGGTTTAGCAGCTTATATTCTAGGAATATATCCAGTTTTATATAAAACTTTAGAAATTGCAGTTTTATCAGGTACTGTGGGATGTTTTATAGACAGCATACTGGGTGCTGTGCTTGAATCAAAAAAGTACCTAACCAATGAACATGT
>JACWMK010000005.1 GCA_015661405.1 Methanobacterium sp. | reverse complement strand
TAAATAATATTTTAAGCTTTTTTTACAAAAAATCTATCGAAAAACAAAGTTTTGATGATATCCAAAAAAGTTTTTTTTAAAAAAATTTTTAACAAGTTTCTAGTACATTAATTAACTAAAACTAAAGTCAACATCAACTAATCTCTAATTAAATTTATAATAATTTGAAATAAGATTCTAATTCAATTTATTTACACATTGAAGAGTTTTAATTCTGCTTTTATTGCGTCGATATCTATAAATAAGATTGTATTTAAACCCTAGTTTATCTAATATTAAAGAATTTTTTATATTCGAAAATATTAGTAAAATGGAGTCAATAAATATCTTAGAAATAGAAAATAAATAAAAAAAATATATAAAAAAAAGAATTATATGCGAAAGGAAGGTGATTAAAATGAAACAAAACGCAGGCTTATTATTATTAATAATAATAGTTGCAGTAGGAGCAGCAGGTGTTTGGGCTATTAGTGATATTACAAACCATAACCCTACCCTAAATTTAACTGCAACTACTAATAACACAACTAATGTCTCTAATAATTCCGGCGCTACAAATCCAAGCTCCAACAATGCAAGTAGTGGAAGTGGAAGCAGTAGTAGTGGAAGCAATACTAATGGCGGAAGCAGTAGTAGTGGAAGCAATACTAATGGCGGAAGCAGTAGTAGTGGAAGCAATACTAATGGCGGAAGCAGTAGTAGTGGAAGTAACACTAATAGCGGAAGCAGTAGTAGTGGAAGTAACACTAACTTACCACCTATAGGTAGTAGTGGTTATGGACCAACTGGTCCACATTCAACAGGACAAACATAATAATATTTTTGGAGGCGATATAATTGATTATTAAAAAGGTTTTACCCGTTTTGATAGCTATGCTCATGTTTTTAAGCATAGGAGCATCAGCAGCGGCTAATTCAACTAATTCAACTAATTCAACTAATTCAACTAGTTTTAACATAAGTCAAATCAGTCAATCAGCAGGAGTTGTGATATCTTATGTAAACAAAACTCATAGTCTACCCAACAATGTTACTGTAGGTAATAAACAAGTGACTCCCTCACAATACTTATACTTACTAACCACTGCTACTCAAAACGTGAATAGCAGTAAAATAAGTCCTATAATTCTTAGAAATGTTTCAACTTCTCCAAATCCTATTGAAAACGTGACTAGTGGAAACATATATAAATCAGAGTATCTAAAAATGGCGGAAAATATTACCGCATTTATCGCTGCAAATGGTAGATTACCTAATTACGTTTCAACTTCTTTAGGAAACATGAAGTATCAGTCACTGATTTACATGTACAGTGATATCATGAATTTCTACAAAACATATGATAGACTACCTAACTATGTTTCTGTTAATTCTTGGACACAAACTACACTTAACCCCTCATCTTATGGTCCCTCAGGACAATTAAACGGTACAGCTAAATATAATGAAACACTTCTAGGTCAAACTTCATATGGGTATGTTGTAAAAATGGGGGCTTTTGGTACAGGTACAAATAAAGTAGCAGTTATCATAGGTGTTGATCCTCAAGAAGTACAGGCACATATAGCGATGTTAAATGCTATAGAAGCTTTAGATAAATCTTTGAAAAACATACAAATTACAGTTTACGCAGTTGTGGTTTATAATGGAACTAACTACAGTCAAGGTAGAGCTTGGGGTCAAGATCTTGCTGCTATGTATGTAGTACCTAACATTAACACTTCTTACAAGTTAGTTATTGATGACCATGGAAATCGAGGACTTACAGGATACTTGAATGCAGCAGGAGAACCAATTACTGACTTCCTTATGGCACCGGATCTTGATGCAAAATCTTTAAAATTAGCTAACGAAATAATTAGCTCTAAATATACGAACGGAACTTTAGTGTACCATAATATTCCATCTGCTGACTCTACAAGTCCACCAGTTGTAACAATACCTATAGCTGAGAAGGGAATACCTACATTAATTTTCGAGAATTACTTGAATCAAGTTAATTATGCACAAGTATTGTATGTGAATGCCCTAGAATTGCTTGAATCTGTAAACGCAGTATTCTAAATAGAGAATAAATAGATTTTATTAAAAATGAGTCAAGAATTTTTTTTTATTCTGACTCATAACTACTTTTTTTTAAATATGATTATTTTTAAATAAAAAAGTTAATTTTATCGAATTTAAAAAAAAAATTGATCTTGATAATCAAATAAACTTTTTTTTATAATTAATTTTTGGAGTAATTTATTTATATTGCTGATTTTATAAAGATTATATATTTATGATTCTAATTAGCTATATTTTGGAGGATAATAAGAATGTATAAGATTGGGGAAGCTTTAATTGGTGATGGTAATGAAATTGCTCATATTGATTTAGTTATTGGTGATAAGGATGGTCCTGTTGGTGCGGCTTTTGTGGAGAATATGACTGGTCTCTCTATTGGGCATACTCCACTTTTGACTGTTATTAGACCTAATTTGATGACTAAGCCTGCTACTTTAATTATACCAAAGGTGACAGTAAGTGGTTTGGTGGATGCTGATAAAATATTCGGTCCTGCGCAGACTGCTGTGGGTCGTGCTGTGGCTGATGCTGTGGCTGAAGGTCTTATTGATGAGAATGAAGCTGAGAGTATGGTGATTTTAGTCAGTGTATTTATACATCCTGAGGCTAAAGATTACCGTAAGATTTACCAGTATAATTATGGGGCTACTAAATTAGCTATAAAAAGAGCATTGAATGATTATCCATCTATGAAGAAGATACTCGCTGAAAAAGATAGGGGCACTCATCCTATAATGGGCTTTAAAGTAGTTAAATTATGGAATCCACCTTACTTGCAGGTGGCGTTGGATCTAGATAATATTGATCAGATGGAACGTATAATTGATGATTTACCAAACCGAGAGAGAATACTTATAGAAGCCGGTACACCATTAGTTAAGAAGTTTGGTGTGGGTATTATAGGTAAGATTCGTGAACTGCGTAGAGATGCATTCATCATTGCTGATCTTAAAACATTAGATGTGGGTCGAATAGAAGTTAAGATTGCTGCAGATGAAACTGCAGATGCGGTTGCTATATCTGGTTTAGGTACTTTGGAGTCCATCCAGAAAGCTATTCATGAAGCATCTAAACAGGGAATTTACTCTATTTTGGATATGATGAATGTTGATAATTTTGTTGAGAAATTGAAAAGTCTTAATTATAAACCTGATATTGTTTTATTACATCGTAATGTAGATTTAGAAACTTTTAAAACCGAGAAAGGTGAAGAACTTGGTGAAATTACTGAATGGGGCAATATTAAGGAGATTAAAGAGATACTTGGTAAAGGTAAATTAGTGGCTGTTGCTGGGGGTATAACTCCCGATAAAATGGATCAGGCATTAGGAAGTGGAGCGGATATTATAGTTGTTGGACGTTATATTATTGGTTCAAGAGATGTGAGACGTGCTGCAGATGATTTCCTTAAATATATGCCACAGGATCCAGATACTATGAGATTAGCCTTGGAAGAGGATGAACCTTTAGAACTTAAATAAAATTTTAGGAGTAAATTAATTTTGATCTACTCTTCCAACTATTTTTTTTAAATTTTTTTTATAGGAAAATTTTATTATTTCTTAAATACTAATCTAAATATAGTTCTAGTGTTGTTTTGTAAAAAATGTGAGGATGTAAAAAAGTGATACTGGGTATAAGTGGAAGTCCAAGGAAACAAGCCACAGATTACGTGTTAAGGGAAGCTTTAAATATGTTAGAAGAGCGGAACTTTGAAACTGAATTTTACAGTTTACGTGGTAAAGACATTAGTCCTTGTAGAAATTGTGATTATTGCATTCGTGAAGGTGAGTGCATAATGAAAGATGATATGTATGATATTTATCCTTTAATGAGTGATGCTAAAGGCTTAATAATGGCCACCCCCGTGTACAATGGTGGTTTGAGTGCCCAATTAAAGGCAGTTATGGATCGTTGCAGGGCATTGGGAGCTGTGGACTTCGATTTTATGCGTTACAAAGTAGGTATGGCTATAGCTGTAGGTGGAGATCGAATTGGTGGACAGGAACTGGCTATTCAGCAAATAATGACGTTTTACATTTTGACGGGAGCTATTCCGGTGAGTGGAGGTGCTTTTGGAGCTAATTTAGGGGCTAATTTCTGGTCTAAGGATACTTTAGATGGAGTTAAAGAGGATGAGGAAGGATTTAGAAGTTTAAGGAAGACTGTGAAAAGATTTGCTGCATTTCTCGATAATTTTGAACTGATAATGGATGATAATGTTAAGTAGTAATATACTTATTGTAAATATTATTTATAAAAAATAAATGAATATATTCCTATCACTTGAATATTTAAGTTTTTTAAATTCAATTTTTATATTGGAGTGTTAAATTTATGAGTGGTTCAATTAAAAACCCCGAATATCAGCTGGAGATTGGAAAGAAATCTATAATGTTGGACTACAAAAAGTTCCTGCTTTTGAAGGGTATTAAAGATTATGGATCCATTGCTAAAGCAACTAAAAAAACTGGTCTTCCTTATAGGACTGCTCTTAAATATATTGAGATACTAGAAAATCAGCTTGGTTCTAAGGTTGTGGTTACTCAACGGGGTGGTGCCGGTGGTGGTGGTGGAAGCCAACTCACTAGCATTGGTAAGATGGTTATAAAGGAATATTCAAAGTTTAAAAGTATTATGGAGAAGCATTTAGACGTGAATGAGTTAGAAGGTTATGTAGAAGATATTGATGATAAGAATCGGGTTATAAATATCCGAATAAATAATATTAGGGTAATGCTCCCTATAATTGAAGATTTAAAAGTTGATGATGATGTTTTATTATTAGTTAGCCCTGATGAGATATTTATAATGTTAGAACTCCAGGAGTCTAGTGTTAGAAATATATTTGAAGGAAAAATTATTGAGATGAAATTTAAAAATGAGATGGTCAGACTTACGGTAATGTTGGATGATGGAATTAATATGTTGGCGGATATTACTGAGTATTCTAGGGATAAACTTGATTTAAATCTTGGTAAAAAGGTTTTTATTGGTTTTAAAGCGGCGTCTATTCCAATGATTAAACTTTGATCTTTATGATTTTTAGTTATAAGTTATAAGTATTATGTTATAAGTTATATGTTTTAAGTTAGAAGTTATAAGTAATTAAGCTAAATATTAGCTTTAATGATTCATCAAGCTATAAATTATAAAAATATTTTTATAAATTATAACTTAAAAGTTATAAGTTATAAGGAGAAATTTTTTTTATGAGAATTGAAGTTGATAAAGAAAAATGTACAGGCTGTGGCATATGTCGAGAAGCCTGCCCTAAAGGACCTAAAATATGGAAAATCAATGATAAGGCTGAAGCCACTAACCTAAGATACTGTCATGTATGTACAATATGTGCCTCAAAATGTCCTCAAGGTGCCATAAAAGTAATAAGAGATGATGAAGATGAATCGAAAGAAAATATTGCAAAGGAAAACAAATGAAACAAATATTCAAATCTCATTCGATCTAGATGGTAAAGGTCAATCCCAAATAAATACTGGAATTGAATTTTTTGATCATATGTTAGAATCATTCGCCAAACATGGATTATTTGATTTAGAAATTACTGCTAAAGGAGATATCAATGTAGATGATCACCACACAGTCGAAGATGTGGGAATAACTTTAGGGGAAGCATTTAAAGAATCTTTAGGAGATAAAAGAGGAATTAAGAGAATGGCTCACTCTATAGTTCCTATGGATGATGCCTTAGCAACTGTAGCTTTAGATATAGGTGGTAGGAGTTATACTGTCTTGAATTTAATGTTTAATAAAGCAAAAGTTGGAGATCTTAGTACTGAAAATGTGCAACACTTCTTTGAATCATTTGCTTCCACAGGGAATATAAACATAAATGCTAAAGTAGAAGGTGAAAACGATCATCACAAAATAGAAGCTTTATTTAAAGCATTTGCCACAGCATTAAAAGATGCATCTCGAATAGAACATGATATAATACCTAGCACTAAAGGAGTAATCTAAAAATTTCTTAATCAATTAATAAGAAATTTCAAATATTTTTCCAAAATCTAATCCATTAACTTTTTTATGTTTATAATCTTTATGTATATTCTTTTTACCTTTAATTAATTCTTCAGATTTTATTCCATGTTTTATTGATAATGAAGCTTCTATAAATGCTGAAAATTTATCACAAGCCTTAATAATATTCCCATCCATTGGAGAGAAAAAGTCTTTATTATACCTCTCTTCAATTATTGGAACTATTCTAATTTCATTATCTTCAATAATTTTATTTTCGAATTCATTCTCAGTGAAATACCGCATTTCATCATGCCATGGCTTTGGTAATAATGGTAATAATTTTTCTTTCATTTTCTGGTATTCATATTCTTTAATTAACTCATCTAAGTTAGGTACTTTTTTTATAGGGGAAATAATATCCTTAGTCAACACCTCAGGAAGATCATGGAATAAACCTCCATAATAATTATTATAGAATCGTTTTTCACAAGGTTTACCATTCATTTCCATGGTGCATAAATAAGAGGCAATGGCAACGATTAACATATGCCCTAATACAGAAGTTTCAGGGATTCTAGGTGAATGAGCCCATCTCTTCTGGAATCTAAGTTGTCCACATAGATCTACAAATCCAAAAGATTTCTTACCTAATGAAATCTTCTGAACACCTATGAGATCATAATGATCTTCAATCTGGTTTTCAATATTCTCCTTAGTTTCCTCAATACCATAAATAAAAGGTGCAGTATGATAAATTATCTTAAATTCCCAATTAGTAGCTAGATAATGAGCTGCCCTTAGAATTCTTCTTTCAATATTCTTTGGTGACTTAGAAAAATATTTCTTAAAATTAATTATAAACTGAGGATTTAATCCATTAATATCATTTTCTAACTCATTAAAAACATGTTGATCTAGTTTATTTCTTACAACTTTATCTTCCCTCATTTTATGAAAAACTGGAGCTTTAATATCAGTTAATATAACTCTTTGTAGAAACTCGAATATGCCACCTTCAATAAGAGTTTTCCAATCTATGATTTCTCCACGATCTTCTTCTAGCTTAGCAAGCACATATGCAATTACCATTTTATGAGCTTGTTTATCTAGCTCAGTTAACTCAACAGGCCGTATATGATCATTCCATCTTTGCATACTAGCTGCTTTTGTGAATCTTTCCACTAATTTAGCTATACTTGTTTCTTTATCCATAATACTACCTATAAATGGAAAATATATAATAAAATTTAATATTATATTAATAAGTTAAAAATTAAATTTTAAACATATAATTTTAGAATGATAAAAATTAATTTTAGATTAAAATTGTTAAATTTTAATTTTAATAGTGAAAATATTTAAAAAAAATAAAAAATTTGCAGTCCAATTAGGACCGCGTTAAATATATATCTATTCTGGTTTTTTCATTAATTCAGTTTTCCAGAGTGTCTGACCTTTTCCACCGTGTGGTTTTCTCATAACTGAATCATTGGCTTTTTCAATTTCACGAGCTTCTGTTGCAAGTTTTGCAGCAGCGGAGATCATTTCATGGGCAGATGCCACGATTGGTATATATTTTTCCATTTCTCTAGTCATGAAACAGCCTTTAATATCAATGTCAGCCACTTTTGCGGCTATTTCATAAGCTGCCATTGCTTTGGCTTTAGCATATGGGTTTTTGAAGGCAGCTGCATTTACAGCTACTTCTGTACTAATTACCACTTTAGGTAATTCAATAGATCCTGCTTCTGCACCGGCTATTACACCGTCTAAAGTTTCTTGAACAACACGGTAAGCACCGGTTGCTGCTAGTACTTTTATAACATCGGAGTTGAAAGACGCCATTTCAGTAGGGTCTAGGAATTCTCTCCTTGCTCCGATCATAGGGTCTCCTTGAACAATAATGTATCCTAAGCCTTGTTCATCCATTTCATCTTTTTTACCCATTCCCGGAGCATCACCGACTATTATAGCTGGAACATCCATTTCTGAGAGAAGTTCTCTTGCTCTTGCTGGTCCTGGTGCACCAGGGTTTGGACTAATGAATACGACAAAGTCAGGGTCAAAGTCTGCTATTTTTGGAACTACAGCTTCAATCTGTTCTGGGTTCATTTTTGCACCAGAATTCACACCTCTAACGTCTATGTTAGGTCTATCTGCCCTCTCGTCAAGTACTAAATCAACGACAGGAGAGGTACCTAAATTTCCGCATTTAATAACTCCTATTTTTACTACCATTGTATCACCATTGTTGCTATTTTTATAATCTAATAAGTATTTTTTGTTTTAATTTTTAAAACAAATTTTAAATAGGAGATTTTAATTTTAGGAAACCTAAGAAATCTATATTTAACTTTATTTAAGTTTTGTTTAATCTCAAATTTTTGATTTAATTAAAATAAAGTTAATTTACTCGTTTTTCAGAAAAAAATATTGTATTAAATAAATACTAATTTTTAATACAGACCTTGATTTCAAGTGTAAAAAATAAAGATTAATTAGTGGATAAGAAACCCTAATTATCTAAAATAATTCGATAATGGTAAAAATATGTATTTAAAATTATTTTAAGTTTCAGATTTATTATCTCTACTGAAAATATTCTGGGCAAATATAAGAAGAGCTATTACAGATAAACCGTAAAAAATCCAAACTATACCATCAGTAGGTCCTGTCTCAACCCAAATCGCAGTATGAGCTAATATAATAGCATATAATGCAATATATGCTCCGCCAGCCATTTTTTGTGCACTATGCATTAGTCGAAGTATTAATCCAAGTAAAAACATTTGCACTGCAAGGCCTAAAGCACCATAATCCAGAATGGCCGGCCCAAAAATAGTGGAAGTAATACTAACTGTAGGTGTGCTTGCATTTGCATGATACCCTAAAACCACTTCTCCGACTGTGACTCGTGGATGTCCACCTGTAAGTGCTTGATGGAAAAGTTCTCCCCCAGTAAAGCCGGGCATGTGAACTATTTTATCAAGAACCATCATCGTGAATCCAGCTCGATAAAATAAAAGTTGTAATGGATTTAAGACCCACGTTTGCCATTCTATAGATTTTACTGCAATGTATCCTAGTAAAACTCCAATAACTACTGCCAAAAGAATGGAAATAATAATATATCTAGTTCGGATTCGACGAATATAATAAGTTGTCACGATTACACTGAATATTATGGCAAGAGCGGTAGTTCGATAACCATCAAATGCAAATAGAGCTAAACTAATTAGAAAAAGAAGATAATACCTTTTACGGGGGTATTTAGCTATTAATAAATTTAAAGCAGGGAGTAATATAACATATGAAACCATCCATAAATCCGTGGTGGCTCTGAATTTGAGATAACCATTTAATAGTGGGATACCACCAAGTAAGTAGAGATTTATGGCTTGCAATAATAATGCTATCATTACAATTAAAAGTAGAATTCGTTCATCTAAAAGGATTTTTAATTTAGAATACCATAATGTTGATTTCTTTTTATTTATATCCTTTCGATTTAAAGCTGATTTAATTCTAGGGGAGTAGTATGTGATTATTTTAGGAGTGATAGCTCCGATAATAAATATTATTGTGCCAAATAGTACATATAAAAATGTTGTAGTGGAAACCCATTGTAGATTACGAATATGATAAGTATATCCTAACATGGCTAACGCTACATAGATTGCTATGGCAACGACTATTATGTAAGGTGAGAATAAATCAACTTTATCCAAATTTAATTTTAAATTCAAAATATCTTTTATCTCCATTATCTATAACTATAATTAGATTTCAGCTGCATTTCGAGTGAAATTAGAGGCAAATAATGGATAAGCTGCCACATGAGTGTGGATATAGCTTGCGACTGTATTTTTTTCTATTAATCCATCCTTATTATCTTGAATTCCTCTGCCTCTCAACATTTCGAAGGCAAATTGTGGTGTGGCTCCGTTTAAATTAACTTTAGAGTAGTGGAATTCATGACCTCTAAATAAATCACCTTTATTTACAACTATATTATCTTCAATTGCCTTAGATATGATATAACTTAATGCTTGCGGTTTATTTGTCATAACAGAGGGATAATTAAATATATTACACATCTTATAATTGTTTATAGACTTTGATAGATACATTAAGCCACCGCATTCAGCATAAATAGGTTTACCCTCTAAATGGAATTTCCTTATTGAATTCCTCATATCTTGGTTTGACTCAAGCTCTCCTGCAAATATCTCGGGGTAACCTCCACCTATATATAGTGCATCAACATCTGGAACTTCTTCATCATGAGTAGGGCTGAAATAAAGTAGTTCTGCATGATTAGCTTCCATTGCATCAAGATTATCCTTATAGTAAAACGTGAATACCTCATCCATTGCTACGCCAATTTTAACTCTTTTATGATTTCCTACCTTCCACAGATCCTCTCTACCTTCAGGAATTCTTTTTGAATCTTTCATTATTGATATAAGAGAATCTAAATCTATATGCTCCTTTACCATCTCTTTCCATTTATTTATAGAATCTATAATAGAATCATGCTCGACTGCAGGAACCAAGCCTAAATGTCGGTCCTCCACTTTTATAGCATCGTCTCGAGGCATTCCACCAATTACATCTGTTTTGGTTAGAGTTTCAACAGCTTGTTTGGTTTTAAGGTAGTGTTTCTTGTTTTTAACTTGATTCAAAATAACTCCCTTAATATTAATGGTAGGATCTAATTTTTTAAATCCCAATACAACTGCTGCTGCACTTTTAACAAGACTTCTAGAGTTTAAAATTAATATAACAGGAGAATTAAGAGCTTTGGCAATGGATGCCGTACTACCTACATCTCCAGTTGGACTTATACCCTCGTAAAGTCCCCGTACACCTTCAATAATGCCTAAATGAGATTTTGAAATTTTTAAACTTCTTTCAAATCCCTCTCTAATTTGATTATCATTCATAAAAAATGAATCTAAATTTCTGGAATTGTTTCCAGTGGCTAATGTGTGATAAGTGGGATCTATGTAGTCTGGACCAACCTTAAAAGGCTGTACATTATATTCTTCTGATAGGGCTCCCATTATGCCCGTGGAAATTGTTGTCTTTCCCACTGCGCTTCCAGTTCCTGCAAGGACTATTCTCATATTAATTAAATACTGGATGATTTTATTTAAATTGTTACCCCGCAAAATAAATGAATTAGTTAATAGAATATAATTATAGTTAAATTTGGAAATATAAATTAAAAAAAAATAAGTAAATGATAGAACATGAATAATGCAAAGAAGCTTGAAATTTTGGGTGATAGTGCCAGATATGACCGCTGTAATTATATAAATTCAAGTGTAGAAAGTTTTTTGAGAGGTAAAATCCCCGGTGTATATAATGCTAGCACCAGTAATGGTTGCAAAGTACCTTTATTAAAGGTTTTGATGACTAATAAATGCTCTAATGATTGTAGATATTGTATTAATCATAATAAACATCGGTTTAATAGGGTAGAATTTTCACCAGAAGAACTTGCTTCATTATTTATAGATTATTATCAAAATAGATATGTAGAAGGATTATTTTTAAGTTCAGGAATTCCTAATGATGCAGAAAACTCAATGGAAAATATGGTAGAAGTTATTAGTAAACTACGTTTAGATTATGGATATAAAGGTTATATACATCTTAAAATTCTTCCAGGAAGTTCTTATGATCTTATAAAAAGAGCAGTGAGTTTAGCTGATAGAGTAAGTATTAATATAGAGGCTGCTACTCCTGAAGGTCTCAGTGAGCTTAGTAGTACAAAAAAATATGATACTGACATTTTAAGACGTATTAATTGGATTAAAAGATTGACAAAAAGGGATAAAACTCTAGCACCCTCTGGTCAAACCACCCAATTCATTGTTGGTGCCACAGATGAAACTGATCAACAGATTTTAGATAGGGTTAACTGGTTATATAAGAAAATGGATATTAAAAGAAGTTATTTTAGTACTTTTGAACCTATGAAAGATACACCTCTAGAATTTCATGAGGAACCATCATCAAAAAGAAGTCCTAGGCTTTATCAGGCAGATTATTTACTTAACTCCTATGGGTTTAATCTGGATGAATTGGTTTTTGATGAAAATGATAATCTAAAATTAGATGCTGATCCTAAATATTATTCAGCATTATCCCATAAAGAGATATTTCCTGTTGAAATTAATGAGGCCCCATATGAAGAACTTCTAAGAGTACCAGGAATAGGTAAAATATCTGCAGCAAGAATTATTAGGAATAGAAAGTTGGGTAATTGTTTTAAAAAATTAGAAGATCTTAAAAATATAGGTGTAATAACTAGTAGAGCTGAACCTTTTATTAAATTAGATAACAAGTATCAAAGTACTCTTGAATTTTAAAATCAGCTTCTCTTTATTATTTTAAATTATTGTATTTTATTATAAGTTATAAGTGATTAGTTATAAGTTTTAAGTTAAAACTTATAAATTATTATAATCCCTTTTCCTCAAAGATCATCCAAATATCCGGATATCTTTCTTTAACCGCTTCCTCAATGAGAATTGAAGCTTCATTACTTATACTAAACTCCGGTTTCGTCTTCTTTAAAAATCTCAAAACAGCTGCAGATTTCGCTGACCATAATGATATACGCGGATTTTTATGAACATCTAACAGTACGTCATTTATTACCTTATCATCAAAATTTATATTTTGAATTGAATTTACTTGACTTTCAGCTTTATCTTCTATATCTTGAGAGTTTTCATTTTTCAAACCAGATTTAGTAGTATTAGGTTTAGTTTTCTCGGATTTTTCTTGAATTTCTTCTTCATCCAAGTAATTACTTCTAATGAGAGCATCTAATCCTTTTCCTAAAGCATTATCCTGTTTTTTTCTAATGTTTCTGGAGGTCATTTATCAACCTCCCAAACTTTCTAATTTCAATAATTCTTCAGCAAGCTTTTGATAAGCCACTGTACCACTGCATTCTTCATCATAAACTATACAAGGTTTACCATGGCTAGGGGCTTCTGCAAGTCTTACATTACGTGGAATAGTTGTTTTAAAAATATACTCTGTTTCTCCAAAGTATTCTTTAACATTATTATATACATCTCTCCCTAAACGGGTTCTAGAATCATATAAAGTTAGTAGAATTCCTTTAATTGGTGATGGACTATTTAAACGAGTTTCAACTAGATCCATAGCTTTAATAAGATCAGCCATACCCTCCAATGCATAAAATTCAGCTTGAATAGGTATTATAACACTATCAGATGCTACAATAGAATTTAAAGTTAATAAACCTAAAGAAGGAGGCACATCTATGAAAATATAATCATATTGATCATTTATTCCATCCATAGATTCTTTTAATATAGAGTGTGGACCTATTGTTTTGCTCAATTCAATCTCTGCACCACTTAAAGATATATTACTTGGAACTAATTGTAAGTCAGGAATATCTGTATTAACTATAGATTCTTGTAAAGTATTTTGTCCCGTTAAAACAGAGTATATTGTAATGTTTTGCTCATTTTTTTCTATTCCTAATCCAGTGGTAGCGTTTGCCTGAGGATCCATATCGATTAACAAAATTTTTTTACCTAGAAGGGCTAAAGCAGTAGATAGATTCACTGCAGTGGTGGTTTTACCACATCCTCCCTTTTGATTAAGTATTGCAATTATTTCAGCCATAATAAAACAATCCTCCATTAATTAATGATAAGTTCTAAATTATAAGTTATAAGTTATAATATAAATATTTAGTTATAAAAAGAATATCAACATTCAAAAAATAAGTTGCATTAAAAAAATAATAAATTAAAAAAAAAGTAATTTATTATAAAATTAGAAATTAACTCGTTCCGAGAGTTTTAAAGATAGTGGAAGCTTTCTAAATGGCATATTAATTGTATCATGGTGTACTCGATTAATCAGCTCTTTGCTATTCATTAATGTTTTTTCATTGCTTTCACGAATGTTAACCATTAATTGATTATTTTCTAGTTCTTTATCTCCCACTACAATAACGTAGGGCACCCATTCATTTCCAGAATTCCGTATTTTTTTTCCAACTGTTTCGGGACGGTCATCTACATCTACTCTGATATTTTGTTTGATTAAATCATCAGCTAATTGTAGAGCAAAGTCTAAATGTCTCTCAGCAATTGGTAATACTCTAACTTGAGTAGGCGAAAGCCAAACTGGAAACATTGGAAGTTTTTCTGCCATTTTAATTGCGGTTTTCTCAAGTAAACTACCTATAACTCTTTCAATACTACCTGTGGGGCTGCAGTGGATAATTATGGGATGGGTTTCTTCTTCTTCAGAATCAATATAAGTTATACCAAATCTTTCTGCACTCTCCACGTCAATTTGGATGGTTGGGTTTTCCATAGGTCTACCTAAATAATCGATGGCTGCAAAATCCATTTTACAAATCCAGTAATGCTTTCTTTTTGGTAATATCTCTAGAATAATTGGTTTACCTATTATACTCGCGGCTTGGAAAACCCATTCTCGATTCTCTTGAAAGAAATCGTCAGTCACTCTTATTATAACTTCATAATTTAATTGCAGATCTTCACCAGTTTGATCGCACATTGAAATTTGATTATTGAATTCTTGCATTGATTGTTCCAGATCAGCGCATACAGTATGTAAATCTGGCATGGTGAATCCTCTGAGTCTTTTAAGTCCGACGACTTCACCACTTTTCTCTAAGCGGAAACTATATGTTGATAATTCGTAAATTGCTAGGGGTAAGTTCTTCCAGGTTATGAAGGTATCGGCTAATATTCTGAATGCGCCAAAACAACAAGCATATCTGAGCATGAGTTCCTTACTTTTAGTTTGCATACGATATTGTCTTTCCCCAAATTTCTCAGCATGCACCCGGATAGCTTCATCTTGCAAATCATACATTATAGGGGTTTCTACAGGCATTGCACCTCTTTCAGTCACCAAATTATAAACATAATCTGCTAATAGATCGCGAATAAGTCTACCTTTGGGATACCATCTGAGATGACCTATATCTGCTGATGGCTCATAACCTGCTAAATTCTTCTCCTTCATAAGTTTAACGTGGGGAGGTTCTTCACCTGAGGATTTAGTTCTATCTAATTCATAATCAACTAGTTTTTCAAAATCATTAGTTTGATATTGAAATTCATCTACATTGTAGAGTTGTCCTTTATTAAGGATGTGAAATTCGGATTTTTGAACATTTAATTCTTCATTTGTTTCTTTTTCGGTTTTTTCTGGAAGAATAGTTCTAGAAAGTTCTGATAAGGGATGACCTTTACATGAGATTTCGAAGGATTTATACCAACCAAACGGAACTCTTGCAACATTAAGATTCATAGAACTTAATTTAATCTCCATATCATGTAATATTTTTTTTGCTGATTCAGGAGAACTTAATGAAGAGCTTAGATGAGCGTAAGGATATATGACAACTGTTTCTGCACCTATTTTAGAGAAGATGTCATTTATCTCGGTTGCAGCATTTTCCACTACTCCGTCAGGATTTTTTTCATCTTTCTTTTCAACTGCAGTGAATACAACTAATGAATTTTTAAATTCACCTTCTTTTTTTTCATTTGTTATTTCTTCAGCTATTTTGGTTTTAGACTTGGTTTTATATTTTATATAATCAGAATGAATTAGGAGTAATCTCATCTCATACCACCAGGTAATTATAGTATTAATTATAAAAATTCTAAATAAATAATATCATTTGCTATGATATTTATATCCTATCATGTTCCATATAATTTATATTAATGTTAAATGCATCAATAAAAATATTTAAATTATTCATTTTAAGAACTTAAATCTAAAATTAGGATAAAGAATTAAATCTATTTAGATATAATAGTATTAACATACGTAAAATATTTCTATTTTGTTAATTTAAATCAATATTATTTAAGAAAGATAAATTTTATGGTGAATTTTGAAATGAAAAGTGATAATATTAAAAAGGGACTTCAAAGAGCTCCTCACAGATCCTTGCTCCGGGCCTGTGGCGTCACGGATGAAGAAATGGAACGACCATTTATAGGGGTGGTTAATAGTTTCACCGATATAGTACCAGGACATATTCATCTTAATCAAGTATCTGAAGCTGTAAAATTAGGTGTAAGTGAAGCGGGTGGAGTACCTTTTGAATTTAATACTATGGCCATCTGTGATGGAATTGCCATGAATCATGAAGGTATGCGCTATTCCTTAGCATCCCGGGAAATTATAGCAGATACCGTGGAAAGTATGGCCCAAGCTCATCAATTTGATGCTTTAGTTCTGATTCCAACTTGTGATAAAATAGTACCAGGAATGCTGATGGCAGCCGCCAGATTAGATATTCCCTCTATAGTAGTTACTGGAGGCCCTATGTTGCCTGGAGATTATAATGGGAAGCCTATACATTTAATAAGTGTTTATGAAGCAGTGGGGGCGGTTTCGTCAGGAAAAATGAGTGAAGAAGAGTTGAATGAGTTGGAACGGTGTGCTTGTCCTGGTGCGGGTTCTTGTGCTGGTTTGTTTACAGCTAATACTATGGCCTGTCTTACTGAAGCCATGGGTATGAGTTTACCTTACTGCGCTACAGCGCATGCTGTTTCTGCAAAAAAGATTCAGATTGCAAGGGAGTCTGGAAAACAAATTATGGATTTATTGGATAAAAATATATCTCCTTCTAAAATAATGACTCAGAAAGCCTTTGAAAACGCAGTGATTGTAGACTTAGCTTTGGGTGGTTCTTCTAATAGTACTTTACATTTACCAGCGATAGCTTATGAATTAGAAGATATGGGAGTTAAAGTAGATTTAGATTTATTTGAATATTTCAGCAGGAAAATTCCACATATTGCTAGTATATTTCCAGCAGGTGAACATAGTATGCTGGATTTAGATAAAGCTGGAGGTATTCCTGCCGTATTAACAGAATTAAGAAATAATCTTAATCTAGATGTTGTTACTTGTACAGGAAAAAGCCTTAAAGAAAATATAGAAAATGTAGATTTTATAGATCATACTATTATAAGAACTTTGGATAATCCTGTTCATGAAGAAGGAGGATTAGCTATTTTAAAGGGTAATTTAGCACCTAATGGTAGTGTAGTTAAACAAAGCGCTGTTGATCAGGATATGATGGTACATGGAGGTCCAGCTAGAGTTTTTGATAGTGAAGAAGAATGTGTAAAAGCCATTTTCCAAGGTGAAATTCAAGAAGGCGATGTAATTATTATACGTTATGAAGGTCCTAAAGGGGGGCCGGGAATGAGAGAAATGCTGAACCCCACCTCAGCTATATCTGGAATGGGAATTAAATCTGTAGTTCTTATAACTGATGGAAGATTCTCAGGAGGTACTAGAGGCCCTTGTATTGGTCATGTTTCTCCGGAAGCTGCAGCAAACGGACCCATATCAGTTGTTCGTGATGGTGATATCATCATGATAGATATACCTAATAGAAAACTGGAATTTAAAGTATCGGATAAAGAAATTGGAATACGGCTTAAAAAAGTTGTTAAACCTCAAAGAAACGTTAAAGGATGGTTATCACGGTACATGAAAATGGCTAGTTCTGCAGATGAAGGAGCTGTACTAAAATAGGTGGCTTAATGACTCAAACTCAAGAATTAATAGGTTATATAGCTATCATAATTATTGGAATAATTTTAGCTCAGCACTTAAACGTGGTGGTTTCTGGAAGTATGGAACCAGTTTTTTATAGGGGAGATGTGGTACTTGTTGAAAAAGCCAATTTTTTAGGCTTAAATGAATTTAACACTAGCGATGTAAATGTGGGAGATATTGTAGTTTATGCTGCTACATGGTTCCCGGAGCCGGTTATTCACCGTGTTATCTATAAAGGTACAACTCCTGAAGGACAATTGTATTATGTTACAAAGGGAGATAATAACCCGGGACCAGATCCGGTAGTGGTTTATCCAAACCAGATCGAGGAGAAGGTAGTTACACTGGGTGGTAATCCTGGTAAGAGTCCTATAGTGATACCGTATGTAGGTTATATCACCATCTGGATCAGAGGAATTCCTGTGTCAAGTTAAAATAATGATTGGAATTCAAAATTTTGAAGTAATTTTTTTGAGTATAAAATAATGCTCTTATTATATTACTTTTTTTTTAAAAATTATTTATATAATTTTTTTAATTAGAAGTCATATCATCAATAATATTAAAATATTTCAATTTTTAAGGTGAAGTTATGTATAGAAAATTAGAATTAGAGATTACAAAATCAGTTAAAGAGGCTATTAAAACTCTAGACTGGGAAATTCCTGATAACATTCCAATTGAACAACCTCCCCGTGATAATATGGGAGATATAGCCACATCAGTATCATTTGAGTTGGCAAAACAACTTAAAAGATCTCCCATGGAAATAAATCAAGAGATTCTACAAGTGATGAATAAACCAATAATATTCAAAACGGTAGAATCTATAGGTCCCTATCTTAACTTCAGAATCGATTATCAAAAATTCTCGATAATGGTTTTAAGATCAATAAATGAAAATTATGGAAATTTAGAGAATAAAAATCTAAAGATAATATTAGAACATACTTCAGCAAATCCTAACGGTCCATTACATATTGGTCATATTCGAAATTCTATAATAGGTGATTCATTAGCTCGTATATTAATATCTGCAGGGTATAACGTGGAAACTCAGTATTATGTTAATGATATGGGGCGTCAAATAGCTATGATAGTATGGGGTTTATTGAAACAAGGATATGTTATCGATGAATCGGAAAAATCAGATCATGCTATTGGGAAAACCTATTTTCAAGTTAATGAGGATCTGAAAGCTAATCCTCAGTATAAAAATGAAGTTGATAAGTTGATGAATTTATATGAAAGTGATAATGATACTGAAGTTGACAAAACGTTTAAAATGGTGGTTAGTGACTGTTTAGATGGAATTGAAGCTACATCTAACCGTCTGAAAGTAAGTCATGATGCCTTCATCTGGGAAAGTACATTGATAAAGGATGGATCAGTAGCGGAAGTATTAAAATCACTTGAAGGATATCTCCAAAAAAATGAGGTATTATATCTTGATTTAGAGGATTATGGAATAGAAAAAGAACTTATATTGACTAGATCTAATGGTACATCTCTTTATTCTACACGTGATATTGCATATCATCTTGAAAAGTCGAATAACTCGGATATAATGATAGATGTTTTTGGTTCAGATCATAAGTTAGCTGTTAAACAGTTAAAAATTGCATTAGAGTTGATTGGTGGAAATAAACCTGAAGTAATTTTTTATGAATTCATTACTTTACCTGAAGGTTCTATGTCAACGAGGCGGGGCATATTCATCAGCGTTGATGAATTGATGGAAGAATCCGTGGAGAGGGCTCATAGTGAAATTAAGAAAAGACATGAAGAAATAGATTCTTTAAAAGCTGCAGAAATAGCTGAAAAAATTGGTATTGGGGCGATTAGATATTATATCGCACGTCTTTCACCAGAAAAACATATTGTTTTTAAATGGGATGATGCTTTAAGCTTTGAAAGGGGTTGTGCATCAATACAGTATGCTCATGCTCGAGCTTGTAAATTACTAGAGAAAGCAGGTGAATTCGAATTTTCTGGAGTTGATTTAGAAAATATTTTAACAAATTATGATTTAAAGAGCTTTGAAATGGATTTAATCAAAATTTTATCTCGTTTCACGTCTATAATTGAGGAATCCGCTGAAAGCAGGAAAGTGCATAGAGTGGCTCAGTACAGCTTGGATCTGGCAAGTGCTTTCAACAAATTTTATAAATCAATGCCCGTGATTGGATCTGATGAAGAAGCTTTTAGATTACTTTTAGTTGATAAATCAAGGATAACTATCAGAAATTCATTGAATCTTCTTGGTATAGATGCACCTGAATCTATGTAAAAAAAATGAACCATAGAAACTAAGAATATGTAATTAATTCTTTTAGATGGTCCTTATCTCTTGCATATGCTGAATTCTTTTTTCTATCAGCTTTAATGTACCTACATCTCGTCGATGATAAACATCACCCTGGACATATTGTGTTGATGCTTCACAAATCTTTTCTGCATCTTCTATATTATCATCCATTGCTACTAACGCTAAAGCCCTTGAAGAAGATGTGTATATTTCATTATTGTTTTGATTCACAGCTGCATAATAAATTAAAGCTCCTTCTTCATATATTTTTTTTTCATTAATCTTTAAAACTTGATTAGAGCCCTCATTGGTTAAAGGATATCCTTTAGGGACTATATATTTACATACAGTGGCTAAAGGTTTAAAATTAGCCTTCCTTAAAGTCCCATCGACTATATCTTCACATAAACCCACTAAACTGGTATTAATAAGAGGTATAACATTCATGGCTTCAGGATCTCCAAACCTAGCATTGTATTCCACTAAACGAGGTCCATCATTGCAAAGCATAAATTGACCATAGAGTATACCTTTATAAGGTCCTACTTCAGTTTTAATAGCTTTTATAGTTTCTTCCATTATTTTAACGGATTTTGAATAATTCTTTTGATCTAAAAATGGTAATAATCCGTTTGTATCAGAGTATGATCCCATTCCACCAGTTATAGGGCCTGTGTCTCCTTCATATGCATGAGGATGATCTTGAACTGCAGGCATTGGTATAATATGATCACCATCTACCATAGCTTGGATAGTGAATTCTTCACCAATTAATCTTTCCTCTATGACTACTTTCGGGTGTCCCCCAATTTTATTATCAATGATTTCTTTAGCATAGTTTTTAGCATCTTCAGCATCTCTTAAATGTTCACCAACAATTTTAACACCTTTTCCACCAGTTAATCCGATGGGTTTTACTACAACATCCTTGTTAAAGTCTTTTATAAATTTCCCTGCATCTTGAGCGTTATCAAAAACTTTATAAACTAGTGATCCCTTGATATTATGGTCCTGAAAGAGGTTTCGCATGAATTCTTTATCCGTTTCTATACGAGCTGCTTCCTGAGTAGGTCCTACACATTCTATGCCAATTTTTTCTAATGAATTAACTATACCTTTTTCTAATGGTGCTTCAGGTCCTATAATAGCCATATCTATCTTATTTTCCAGTGCGTATTTCTCTACGGTAGGTATGTCATTTTCGTTTGAAATTTGAAATTTTGATAACCTAGATATTCCTGGATTGTGCTTACTCATAATAGAATATAATTCTGCATCTTTAGCTATAGACTGGCAAATAGCATGCTCTCTGGCTCCAGTCCCCACTACAAGAATTCTCATAAAATAACCTCCATATTTGATCCATATTCATAAAATAAAAAATAATTTTACATCTTTTTGAATTTGATTTCTTAATTTGAAAATTATTATTCTAATAAAATATAATTAATTTAAGGAATTTTAAGTGATCGCATTTATATGACAACTAAACTAGGTTGATTTATGATAAAAATTATTTTTACTGTTATTTAACATTTAATAAAAAATTAAATCTAAGATTTTGGATTACTTTTCAATACATTAATAGAAGTATTATAATAAAGAAATTTAAATTTTTATTAATTTTATGATTGAGAATTGGAATTTTGAACATTTTCATGAAGTTAACCTAAATGAAGTTAACCTAATATTATAAAGTAATCATTTTTATTTGAATAGAATTCTATAAAATAATTAAAGAAATATATATGTTCCAATATTAATAATCATGAATTGAAGTCGTAAAATTAGATGAAATATTTATATAAAGATATTTGTTTCACCATTTAAAAAATTTAATTAAAGGTGTTTTTTTATGAAAGGCGGCGAAGCTATAATCAAATCATTGCAAGATCACGGAGTAGACGTTGTTTTCGGATATCCTGGGGGAGTTCTTCTCCCGTTATATGATGTGATCTATGATTCTGACTTGAAACACATATTGGTAAGACATGAACAATGTGCTGCCCACGCAGCAGACGGGTATGCTCGGGCATCAGGTAAAGTTGGTGTATGCATCGGTACTTCAGGTCCAGGAGCCACTAACCTTATTACGGGAATTGCAACTGCTTATATGGATTCATCACCAATAATCGCTATTGCTGGACAGGTTGGAACTAGCTTAATTGGTAATGATGCATTTCAAGAGGTAGACACTTTAGGAATTACAATGCCTATTACAAAACATAATTTCCAAGCTATGAAAGCAGATGAAATTCCAGGAATGATAAAAGCAGGTTTTTACATTGCTGAAACTGGTAGACCCGGTCCAATAGTTCTAGATCTTCCTAAAGATGTGCAAGAGGAGGAATTTAATTATAAAACGGATGTTAAGATAGATCTACCAGGATACAAACCAACCAAAAAAGGCCATCCATTACAAATAAAAAAAGCTGCAAAATTAATTCTAGATTCAAAAAAGCCAGTAATACTTGCAGGTGGTGGTGTAATACACTCAAAATCTTCTGAAGAACTTATAAGACTTTCAGAACTTATAAGTGCACCTGTAACCACCACATTAATGGGTAAAGGATCCTTCCCCGAAGATCATAAATTATCTTTAGGCATGTTAGGAATGCACGGTAGAAAAGTAGCTAATATTGTAGTGGATGAATGTGACTGCCTAATTGCCATAGGCTGTCGTTTTTCTGATAGAACCACAGGCAATGTTGGAGAGTTTGCAAGTAAAGCTAAAATAATCCATATTGATGTTGATCCTGCAGAAATTGGGAAGAATGTAGATGTTGATGTACCGATTGTAGGCGATGCTAAAAATACATTGATCAGTCTCACCAGAAATATTATTAAAATTAAAACAACTACTAAAAATGTAAATAATACTAACAAATGGACGGGATACATCTCGGATTTCAAAAATAATTGTAGGCCACGTATTTCATTTGAAGATGTTCCCCTAAAACCTCAGCAAGTAATAAAAGAGATAATGGAATCGATTGATAATGACACTATAGTCACCACGGATGTAGGTCAAAATCAGATGTGGATGGCTCATTACTTTACATCAAAAATTCCGAGAACTTTTTTATCATCTGGAGGACTGGGAACTATGGGTTTTGGATTTCCTGCAGCAATGGGAGCTAAGGTGGCTTTACCGGAAAGTGACGTTGTTGCTGTATGTGGGGATGGAGGTTTCTTGATGGTTTGTCAGGAATTAGCCACAATAAAAGAATATGACATACCCATAGTTGTCTGTGTTTTTGATAATCGATATCTAGGAATGGTAGCTCAATGGCAAAAACTCTTTTATGATGGTAGAATATCCCACACTCGCTTAGGTGAAGTGCCTGACTTTGTAAAACTAGCAGAAGCCTTTGGTGTGAAAGGTGAGAGAGTGGAAAGACCCGGTGAAATGAAGGAAACTCTTAAAAATGCGTTGAAATCTGGAGAACCCACTCTCATTGATGTTACCATTGATCCGGATGAAATTTTACCTATGGTGCCTCCAGGATGTGGACTTACCGAAATTGTAGGGGAATATAAAGTGGAAAGGGAATCTCCAGGTGAAATACCGTATGTTAAAACTACCTCAAGGAGTAGGGGTGATTGATAATGGATGAGCAGCGTAGCCATATAATAAGTGCTTTGGTATTGCATAGGCCGGGTGTTTTACAACGAGTAGCTGGACTTTTTACTAGAAGGGGGTTTAATATCGAAAATATCACTGTTGGTACTTCTGAACAGGAGGATATGGCACGGATGACAATAATTGCCCGGGGAGATGGGAAAGTATTAGAGCAGATAACAAAACAACTTAATAAGTTAATTGACGTCATCAAAGTACGAGACTTAGAGCCAGGAAATACAGTGGAACGAGAATTATGCTTAATTAAAGTACACGCGCCTGTAGAGCATGTTAGATCTGAAGTTATACAGTACGCCAATATTTTCCGGGGTAGAATAATTGATGTTGGTATAGAAACTCTTACAGTTGAAATAACGGGAACACCAGATAAAATAGAAGCCCTTATAGATTTGTTAAGAGTATTTGGAATTAAACAAATTGCAAGAACTGGCCCAACTGCCATTTCTAGGGGCATTAAGACTATTTAATGTCCTTTAGAAGATGGGTTAAACTTTATAAAAAAAATAAAATGTTATATTAATAGAAAAAATTAATGGAGTAAAATAATATGTATTATGAAAATGATGTGAATTTGGAAATCTTGAAGAATAAAACCATTGCAGTTATAGGATATGGAAGCCAAGGAATGGCTCAAGCTAGAAACATGGCTGATAGTGGATTGAATATAGTTGTTGGATTAAGAAAAGATGGTGCATCTTGGAATACGGCTAAAAATGATGGGATGAGTGTTTTATCCGTTGAGGGTGCTGCTGAAGAAGCAGACATTATACACATCCTCATACCTGATGAGATCCAGTCCAAAGTCTATCATGATTCAATCAAGGATGGATTAGAGAAAGGTAATACTATATCCTTTTCACATGGTTATAATATTCATTATGGGTATATTAAACCTCCTGAAAATGTTAATATCACAATGATAGCGCCTAAAGGACCCGGAGCAATGGTTAGACAGACTTATACTGAAGGCTTTGGCATACCTGGTTTAGTAGCTGTAGAACAGGATTTCACTAAAAATGCTCTCGATATAGCTCTTGCTATGGGTAAAGGATGTGGACTTACTCGTGCTGGTGTGCTTGAGACAACATTTAAGGAAGAAACCGAAACTGATCTATTTGGTGAGCAGGCAGTACTCTGTGGAGGAGCAACAGAACTCATAAAAGCAGGATTTGAAACACTAGTTGATGCAGGATATCAACCGGAGTTAGCTTATTTTGAGACTTGTCATGAATTAAAGCTCATAATAGACCTGATATACAATAAAGGATTTGCAGGTATGTGGGATAATGTAAGTAACACCGCTGAATTTGGTGGATTGAGTAGACGAGAGAGAATTATAAACTCTGAATCTAAACAGGAGATGAAAAAGATTTTGATAGAGATTCAACAGGGAAAATTCGCGAAAGAATGGGCTTTAGAAAATCAAGCGGGAAAACCTATGTTTAATCGATTAAGAGCTATTGAAGGAGATCTTTTAATTGAAAAAGTAGGTTCCAAGTTAAGAAAGCTTTGTGGACTCCAAAAATAAATTTAAACTTCTGAAAATGTTTTCATAAATTATTATTTTACAGAGAGGGATCATGGTCTTCGTTGGTATGGATCACGGAACTACTGGAATTTCATTTACCATATTAAGTGAGGAAATGGTCCATTTTAAAATTGGACGGGAAGAACTTTCAACAAAAAAAGTCTCTGCAATTGATGAACTTTCAAAGAGAGTTAATATTAGTGATATTGAGCTTATGGCTATAACTTACGCCATGGGTGATGGAATTAGTGCCATAACTCCTTTGAAAATGGTGAAAAATCGGGGCGTATTATCTTTAAGTGGTGCGGGTAAAGTTACTGGAGGGGGAACCGCAGTTTATGATGAAATAAATGATTCATCTATTCCCACGATATTAATTCCCGGAATCCACAGAGATTTACCTTGTTTAGATTCTTGTTTTAAAGCCGCCTATTCACACCATGCTAGTGCGGAGAAAATTAGTATTTCATATAATGCCTATTTGGAAACTGGTTTTAACAATATGATAATTTCCGATATTAGTTCAAATACAGTTAGTATCCTTATTGAAGATGGTGAGGTAAGGGGAGCTATAGATGCCTGTATTGGAGCTATGGGAGTAATACACGGTCCTTTAGATTTAGAAATGATTAGAAATATTGATGACGGACTTAAAACGGCTAACGAATGCTTTTCACATGCAGGGGCAGTTAAAATAGCTGAATTGGATACTAAAGTAGATTGGGCTAAAGATAAATTGTTAAAAAAATATCAATCAGGTGACTATAAAGCGGAATTAGCGTTTCGCACTATGATTATGACGATTATTATGGAAATATGGGGTTTATCTGGGATAGCAAATGAAATTGATGGAATTGTTTTAACAGGCTCTATTGGTTCTATGAATGAACCATTTAATTTTTTTGATAGTATAAAGAATAAAGTAAAGGTTCTCGCTCCTGTGGTTAAGCTTCCATCCACATCTGGTAGTGTTGGGAGTTCACAGATAGCTAAAGCTGTTTACGAAGGTGAAAAGGATATTTTAGGCATTAAAGTAGTTGATTTTTGAAATTAGCTTACTTTTAAATTTTTCTACAGAGGAAAATTATACTTTTTTTAACTAGTTTTTGTTTAATTTCTATTAATTATTTTTATACAGTAGAATAAATTCTTTAAATAAAGTAATTATTTACACTTTAACTTCAATTTAAAATGCAATAAAATCTAATATTAGATTTTTAACATATTGAATAGAATAATTTAAAATAGTTTATTCCAACCAGTCTTTCATCAAATTCATATCAGAAGTTGAATTTAAAGAGATGGGAGTTAAAGTAGCACATCTTTCCTTATTAAGCGTGTGCACATCAGTATCAAAATCATCATTCTCAACAGGATCACCATCAATCCAATAATAAGGTCTGCCCCGTGGATCTAATCTTTTCTGTATATGTATTTTATACATTCTTTTACCTAATCTTGTTAATTTAATACTATTGTTGTCATTTGTAGAAGGTATATTCAAATTAAGAAAATCCACTCCTTCAGGAAGGCCTTTACTAATAATGTTCTTAGCTACCTTTCTAGTAATTCTCTGGGCGTGAGAAAAATCTACATCTACATGACCATCATGGAACTTTATATCACCCCTATTAACTTGCAGAGATACTGAAAGTGCAGGTATTCCATGGGCAGCAGCTTCCATAGCTGCACCAATAGTTCCCGAAGTAGTTAACTCAGACATCCCTAGATTTTCACCAATATTTATTCCTGATATTAATAAATCAGGTTTTTCTTTGAATATTTCAAATATTCCAATAATCACTGCATCTGTAGGCGTCCCGGAAACCGAAAAAGCTTCACTTCCATCCATAAGCTTAGTGGGTGTTACCCTTATAGGTTCAAAAAGTGATAAAGCATGCCCTATGCCACTTTGTTGAGTTGCTGGGGCCACTACGTTGATCTTACCTAGATTATCCGCTGATTTTTTGGCAGCTAGGATTCCTGACGAGTTAACACCATCGTCATTAGTAATGAGAATTCTCATGAATGATAGTTTATCTTTATCCTTCAAAAAGTTTATGTGGTTATTATAATAGGAACAGTTTTATGTATAAGTAATTATCAAGGAATTCTGGGACTATCTAGCAAGAGAGGAACCTCTCACATTTCATAATTATATTTTTTTTTAATTAAATAAGAATAGCTGGTATTTAAATGCATTTGATATTCATATTAGAATTAAGGAACTTTTAAAAATTTATAAAAAGTAAATAATAATTAGATTCTTTTTATTCTGATTATTAATAAAAATAATTCTTATTAAGAAGTTTTACCTAGTAAATAAGTCTCCAAATAGTTAGCTATTCAGAAATTTGGTTGGTTGAGATACAGATCGCTGGCAGTTATAGTTAACCATTGAAGTTAGATAATCCATACCGGAATAATATTACACCATGTGTATAGGGTTGTACAGCTTTGATTTCTTCTAATATTATATTTGCACTCTTTGGAGTTGGATTTTGGTCGGATTGGTAAGTTTCAAGTCCGATTATGATTTTCCCCGGGTAAATGGTGTTGTAGAAATTGTATGTTTCAACCCAGTTTGTTAAACCGATTATTCCCTCCCCATAGTCGCCTATATAGAGCATGGGGACTATATGGTCACATAAAGGTGCTATTAAATAGTAATATTGGTTGCCGTCCCATCCATCTGGTTTAACGCCAAGTGAGAAAGTTATCCTTGGGTGGCCAATCTCATAGCTTGAATTTGTGGAATATATGCAGGCATATCATAGGTTTCCACATCTAATAAAACCCCTATTCCCATGTTAGCGACAGGTGAAGCGTAAATAAATCCAGGATATACCCAAGCGTTGGTTCTAATTCCCACAGCGTCAGCTTTAGTTTTAGCTTGGGATAATACAGATAAATAATCATTATTTGTCACTAAAACATATATATCTGTAATTCCAGCGCTTTTTAAGGCACTGAAATTGATTTCTGAAATAGGTGTGATGCTGGGGTTTATATAGTAGCCCAATGTAAAACCAGTCCAAATCGAGGGGAGGGTGGGATACCAGGTGGCTACAGTACTAGTGAAAGGTGTCGCCTCACTTGTGATAGTGTTTTGTGTATTACTGAGATTCTCTGCTGCAACTATACAGATCGAATTTAAACCTAATATCAGAGTAAATAGTATTAGAAATGATAATATATATTTATATTTAATTTTAAACGACTCCAGATGTATTTGTATCTTTTTAAGTACAAAATAAATTTATTTTTCGAATTTTTTTAATCACATACGAAAATTGAAACAGTTGCATTTATTCCTTATCATCAATGTTTAACTAGTATTTTGATTATAATGATTACAATTTTTTTAATTCCAATAAATAAAATGTTATAATTTTAATTAAATCATGTGGCTGAAAAGGATATTATAATGATGGATATTGAATACATCAGCTACTAGGAAGTTAACCATGGCAAAGAAGGTACAGTCAAATACTTATTAGATAAAAAAATACACATACCTGCTAAAAATGCTAAAACAATAAGAAATTATTTATATAATAAGGAAATAACTATTATTAAATTAAATCACTAGTCCATCTTTAATATAATTTTTATCTGATTATAATTATTTCAAATGTTATAAAAGGAGTCGTTAAGAAAGATACTCAGTATAGAATTAGTAAAGAAATAATAAAGATAATAATGACCATAAATATGGGATTATGATTTAATATAAATTTAATCATTCACCTCTATTCTAAAAGGTGAGCAAATTGGAAAAAACCAGACTAGTTAATTTCGTGGCCAAGATAATGGAAGAATCCGGATTCAAAGCCTATAAGAACTTTCAAACATCTCGTCATATAATCGATATTTACGGTGTTTTACCAACAATTTTAGGAGATATCGGTGTTGTAGTGGCGGTTAAAAATTATGAAGAAAGATGGGAAGTAGGACTCGATGTTTTAAAAGAAATGGAAATGGTGGCCAAAACTGTAAAAGCATCCCAAATTGTAATATTTAGCAGTTCATATTTCACTGAAAGTGCATCTAATTATGCAGATAAAAGAAATATAAAATTGATAAATAAAGATGGACTGTTAGAACTGGCAAAAAAATTCTCTAAAAGAAATTTAAAAGTAGAAAAAGTGGTAGAGGAAGATGTAAATACAGAAACAAGTTATATTCCTTCTTCGTCAAGTTCTATAAATTTTTTTAGTGGTAAAAAAAAGAGTTTAAATAAAGGAGGAGGTTCTAGTAGAGGAAATATAAACATTAGTTTAGGGTCTTATAAATCTATTTTAAACAATACTGTTGCCCTTATTATAATAGTTTTACTTTTATCTTCTCTGTTAACATTTATTGTGAGTTTGAATTATAAAAATACGGCTTATCTTGGTATAACTAAAATAATTTCCTCTGCTATATTATCATATGGACTGGTTTTACTTTTACAAAGAGATTTAATGTCATTAATAATAAAGGGAACTATGGTTTTCTTTGCATCTCTTATAATATACGTGATCCTAATATTAATCGGAGTTTAATTAAATATTATATTTAATTATCGACTGAGCTTAAGTGTATACCGTAAAATATAAAGTGGGCTCGAGGAGATTCGAACTCCTGATCACCTCGGTGTGAGCGAGGTATCATACCCCTAGACCACGAGCCCCTTTCTTTTAAATTAATAAAATTTGGAATCATCTAAAAAAAATCAGAAATATTTAAAATGTAATAAATGGGCCGGAGGAGATTCGAACTCCTGATCACCTCGTTGTAAGCGAGGTATCATACCCCTAGACCACCGGCCCTATCATTTCAGTTATGGTGTGAGTAGATATATATAGTTTTTCCAAAAAATTTTGGAATTAATTAAAAATATAATTTAAATTGAATAATATAATGATATTAACAACTTTTTTCTTATCTATTAGTATAGTTTAATTAATTGATTATTTAAAATATAGTTGTTTATTATTAGTTTATGTTATTAAAAAATTTTTATGAATTTAAAGATTTAATCTATTTATGGAATAAATTTTAATTCATACTATATTATGATTATTTTACCTTATGAGTTGATAATTTATGGCATTTGATGAATCAGGAAAAATATGGTTTAATGGAAAGTTTGTTAATTGGATGGATGCTAATGTACACGTTTTATCTCATGTGATTCATTATGGTTCCAGTGTCTTTGAAGGTATGAGGTGTTACAATACATCTAAAGGATCCGCAGTTTTTCGCTTAGAAGAGCATGTTAAACGTCTTTTTAACTCAGCTAAGATTTATCGTATGAATGTGGATTATTCAATGGAAGAATTCTCCCAGGCTATTATTGATACAATAAAGGTTAATGGGTTAAAAGAATGCTATATCCGGCCAATTATATTTAGAGGATATAATGAATTGGGTATTCATCCTGTGAATAATCCTTTAGATTCTGTAATTGCGGTTTGGAGTTGGGGTGAATATTTAGGGGAAGAAGCTTTAGATAAAGGGGTAGATGTAGGAGTTTCTACATGGCGACGTATGGCACCGGATACCCTTCCTAACATGGCTAAAGCTGGTGCAAACTATATGAACTCTCAGCTTGCTAAAATGGAATCTGTAGTGAATGATTATGATGAAGCTATTATGTTGGATTATCAGGGATTGGTTAGTGAAGGAAGTGGAGAAAACGTGTTCTTAGTTAATGATGGTGTTTTATTCACACCCCCCACCTCAACATCGATACTTCCAGGTATAACTAGAAATTCAGTTATCACATTAGCGAAGGATTTAGGAATAGAAGTCAAAGAAGAGCAAATAACCAGAGAAATGCTTTACATTGTAGATGAAGTGTTCTTAACCGGTACTGCAGCTGAAATTACTCCTGTAAGGTCAATTGATAAAATAATTGTTGGAGAAGGAGTAAAAGGAGAAATAACAAAAAAACTACAGGACAATTTCTTTGATGTGATTAACGGTGCAATACCTGATGATCATAAATGGTTGACTTTTGTTGATTGATTTAATATAACTTCAAATTTTTATTTTTTTTTTAATTAAATATTTTCTCAATTCATTTTTTTTATTGAACTAATAATTTTGGTTAGAAATATTAAATATCACTATCTTTAGAATTAGGTAAAAATTAAGATTTATATATTAAAAAAAAATTATTATTTTTGTTAAAATAATTCCCAGCAAAATTGCTCGGTTTTCATTCGAATATCATCTACTGAAACCCCTTTAAGAATGGAAGCCATCATAGCCCCTCCAGCCCCTACACCTTCCTTGACTGATCCCTTAAGATAATTTTTGAGTCCATCACTTTGAGATTTTTCAAATTGTGGATCCACAGCAAAAATTGGTGTGTCAGCAATTTGTCGTGATATATAGTTTATATCCGATGTTTCATCTTCCGCTACAAATCTAGTGGTAGCTATGGAAAGATTACACCAATCAAATTTAGGTAACACTTCCTTAATAATTGCACATACAGCAGTCATCTGAGTACCACCAGCCAAGGTCACTGGTATAGTACATCCAGCTACAATTCCCGCCACAGCTGGAATCATAGGATCTCCTACAATTTCTACCGCTTTAAAGGGCTTTGATTTCAGTTCCCCTACTTTAAATCCTGAAGCCTTTAATCCTGAAGCTACAATATTCTGTTTCAGTTCATGTGGATTATTAGGCATACTTCCACTAACTTTATAATTTCCATCATAGCCCATAGCAGTTAGAACCCCCAATGCAGTAGTAGTTCCGGCTGGTGTGCTTTCACCTATAAAAAGATGGTCTGTTATTCTAGAGATGGTTTCTCCCAGTATTTCACCACGGTTAAATATTTCTTCAACATTAGAAACAGCTTTACCAGTTTCTATGTTTCCGCCTGGTTCAGAATTAATACTCATGAAAGGTATATCTGGTTTAATAGCTGCACCAGCATCAGCCACTAAAAATGGTATATTAGCCAGTTCTAATGAAGCTTTAGTTATCACAGCCGGAGTGGGAGCTACTACCCCGTCAATTATGGTTCGAGGTATCTCCTTTAGACATCGAGGTTCTCCATGCACGACTAACTCCACGTCAGCTGCAGGAGTATAATCAGTGAGCTCTGGTGTAACACCAGCACCAGTAATTGCCGGTATATGGGACGTTCCAGTACTAGCTATTACACATAAAAATAGAATATCAGCATTTTCTAATTCAGGAAGATTTCGTGAAGAACCAAATTGTTTTATAATGTCTCTCATAACTATTAACACCAATGAAATAATTATTTTTTATGGTATAATAAGATAAATAAATTATTACAAATTTCTAAATATTTAAGATTAAATTTTCATATAAATTGTTGAAAATAGAATTAAATTCTATTATATTTAAGTCCTAGATTTATAACTTAAATTTTGAAAATAATAAGTGGGTGATTTAATGATTTGTATTGGAATTGAAGGCACTGCTGAGAAAACGGGGGTTGGAATTGTGGATTCCTCCGGTGAAATTCTGGCGTCCAAGGGAAATTCACTCATACCTGTCAGTGGCGGAATACACCCCCGTGAAGCAGCTGAACACCATGCTGATGCAATAGTTCCACTTATTAAAGATGTTCTCTTAGAATCTAATCTTCATTTGGAGGATATAGACTTGGTGGCATTTTCTCAAGGTCCAGGATTGGGGCCAGCACTGCGTACAGTGGCAACAGCTGCTCGTTCTCTTTCATTATCTTTGAATATTCCAATTGTAGGAGTTAATCATTGTATAGGTCATGTTGAAATTGGCCGCCTCACCACTGGAGCTCAGGATCCTGTAACTCTTTATGTAAGCGGGGGGAACAGTCAAATAATCGCCTTTGATGGTGGAAGATACCGTGTTTTTGGGGAAACTCTCGACATTGCTTTAGGTAATTGTTTAGATCAGTTCGCTAGATCTGTAAATCTCGGACATCCCGGAGGACCATTGATAGAAGAATTAGCTAATAAATCAAATAACTACATTAAACTTCCTTACACCGTGAAGGGTATGGACTTATCATTTTCTGGTCTTTTAACTGCTGCATTACGAAAATATGAAGTTGGAGAAAGTTTAGAGGATGTCTGCTACAGTCTACAGGAGACTGCTTTTTCTATGGTAGTGGAGGTAACCGAACGGGCTTTAGCACATGCCAAAAAAAGGGAAGTTATGCTTTGTGGTGGTGTTGCTGCCAACCGCCGGCTTAGAGAAATGGTATCGTTAATGGCAGAGGAGCACTATGCAGAATTTTATCAACCACCAATTAAATATTGCGGAGATAATGGGGCTATGATCGCGTGGATGGGTCAATTAATGTTCCATTATGGATTACTGCATAAGTTAGAAGATACTAAGGTTATTCAACGTTATCGCACTGATCAGGTAAATGTACCTTGGATGAAAACCTCAACAAAATTGTTAAAACTACCAATAGGTTTATTAAATAAGGGTGCTGAGGCTAACATTTATAAAGAGGAATGGTTTAATCATAAAGTTTTACGAAAGGAAAGGATTTCAAAAAATTATCGAATAAAAGAAATAGATTATTATCTAAGGAAAAAAAGGTTGAAAAGTGAAGTAAAACTTCTGAATGATGCTAAAAGTTGCAGTGTAGTTACTCCATTAATATTTGATATTGATAAAGAAGAATATTCTATAGTAATTGAGGATATCGATGGAATTGTTTTGAAGGATGTCTTTGATAGATCAGAAGTTCGGGAAATAAAATTGTTCTGTGAAAAAATTGGTGAGAACATCGCCAAACTCCATAACTGTGGAATAATTCATGGAGATCTCACAACTAGTAATATGATACTCCTGGGGGATGATATTGTGTTTTTAGATTTCGGTCTGGGTAAAATATCAGATTTAATAGAGGATAAAGGAGTGGATATATTAGTGTTTAAAAAAGCTCTTTATGGAATTCATTATAATGTTGCTGGAGAATGTTTCCAATCTATTCTTAAAGGATATATCAATGCTAATGATTATGATAAAATATTAGCTAAATTGAAGGATATTGAGGGACGGGGTCGTTATATTATAAATAATTCATTTTAAATTTATTATAATGACTTGTACATATAGGATTATAATCCTTAAATTCATTCTATAAAAAGTTTAAAAATATAAGGGTTTGATCATTTGAAGATAACATTTATAACTAGTAATAAACACAAAGTTAAAGAAGCCATGGGAATATTCCCTAAATTTGGCATAACATTGGAACATGTTGATCTAGGCTACACCGAAATTCAAGGAGAACTAGGAGATGTAGCCCGGTACGGTGCACAACATGTTTCTAGGTGTCTGAATAAACCTGTAATAGTAGAAGACGCTGGATTATTCATAAAGACCCTTAAATGGTTCCCTGGAACTTATTCATCCTATATTCAGGAAAATTTGGGGAATCAGGGTATATTGAAACTTATGAGCGATGTCAATGACAGATACGCCGAATTCAGGTCGGTTATTGGATTTTGCACTCCCAAAACCGAGCCCAAGATTTTTTTAGGCACTGTTAGAGGACATATAAGCTATGAAGAAAAAGGGGAATATGGTTTTGCCTACGACCCCCTATTCTATCCTGAAGGGTATGATAAAACCTTTGGAGAACTCAATCGAGTAGAAAAAAACGAATTTTCTCATCGTAGAGTATCGCTTGAAAAGTTTGCTTTATGGTATCATGATTGGTTTAAAGATAATAGAGGTGATTAAATGGCAGTAAAGCCAGAATGGATTGAATATTCTACAGAAGAAATTGAAGAACTTATAATGAAACTTAAAAAAGAAGGTAATTCCACTAGTATGATGGGTATAATTCTAAGAGATCAGTACGGAATTCCCGATGTGAAACTAGTTACCGGTATGAAAATAACACAGATACTGGAAAACCATGGACAAGGCCCGGAATATCCTGAAGATCTGATGAATCTAATACGAAAAGCTGTAAACATCAGGGATCATCTGAAAGAGAATCCCAAGGACTTGCACACCAGAAGGGGACTTCGCATCGTTGAATCCCAGATAAGGAGATTAGTTAGATATTACCGAAATGAAGGTGTGCTTCCTGAAGGATGGAGATATGAGCCAAAACAAGCAGCACTACTTGTTAAGTGATCCGATAATAACCTGGTACGGTTCAATTTTTTGGAGATCTGGTCTACCAAAAAAAATCGATTGTTTCCCTAAAATTCTTTGAATCAATATTTAGGATTTTTGATCAATCTCATTAAATCGAGCACGCTTTGATTTTATTTTTTTTATTATTTTTTTGGGGCTCACGGCAAAAACAGATTCTCCATTCTTTATTTCAAGTACTTTTAAAATCAACTCCTTTCATCGTTACTTCGTATTATGGTGACTTAACGAAGAAACTAAACAAATCTTACCCGATTTTTTTCATTAAAAGTACTTAAATGAATGTTTACTAAGCCAGAATTCCTCCACTTCCTCAACTATTTTCTTGTATTGATCCAATGCGTCAGGCTTATCCAATGAAACAATTGGGCAGCTTAGAGATTTGCCCGCATCTTCTTTAATCTTTTTATCCTTGGTCAACATAACCACTGGTATGCATTTCGCGCCTGCTTCCTTAGCAATTGCCTGTAAACCAACCCATTCCTTCTTATCGAAAGTGTGAATATCGAAAATTACAACGTCAGGCGGGGTCATATTACTATAAGCATCCATTTGAAGCATCATTTTAATTGCCTGATCACCGCTACCAGCAAAGCGGAATGTATTAGGAATCGATGACTCCTCAAACAATTTAATAAATAGTTCCAAATCACCGCGATTACGCTCCACCAACAAGATCTCAACAGTCCTGATTCCTGACTTCACCATAGCTCTAACAACCCAACAAGATTAAAATTTTGAACTTTAGATACAATTTATTATCAGCATGATTAATAAAGTTATTATTGAAAAACTTAGTCAAAAAAAAAAGCCTAAAATAAATTTGAGTTAAGACCACGCAAATGGATTGGATTGGAAAAAAGTAAAGTTAATAGCACCAATTGAAGAATAGAGGGACCAATATGATAAAAGACATTGAGATGCTGGAAGCTAGGTTAACTGCACTGGTTGACCTATTAGTAGAAAGTGGAGTCATAAATCTCACAGAATTTGAAGATAAGGTTAAAGAAAAATTGCAAAGCAATTTGAATTGATTAAATTCGAACCGAGCCAAATCAAATCTCGTGGAAATGTCTATGTACATCAGTGAGACAATGTAATAATGCAAATTAATATTCTAAACCGTTTAAACCACATAACATGTGATGCTAATTGAATTATTTTTACATAACTGATTGTTTGATTTTGCCCATAAAAACTTTGAATGAGATACCTTCACCAATATGCACAATATTACACTTGCCTGAAATGCTGTCGAATCAGACTATATTTTCTAGTAAAAAAAATGACAACGCTGATACAAATATCTTTATGTTGAGGGATAAGTATCCTCATAATTAATTAAGAAGTTGCATTCAAAAAAATCTTATTACTTAATTCTAAATTATTATAGCTAAATTTAGGGTTATTTACAACATTCTTCAATGAGTTTTTTATATGTAGGTCAACACAGACGAGATCCGTGTAATTATTGAAGGCTCTGATAGTAGGCACATCTTAAAGTTGTATTCTGCACTTGTTTAGGTTAGCTTGTTCACCCCCACTAATCATAATTTTCATTCAATCACATGCCAAAATCGTGATTAACCATATTATTAATTCTGTAATACCAAGTATCAAATTTAATAAGGTAGCGAATTTTTTTCAAGTTTAAAATCGGGAAAAAATTCGATTGGTTTTATATTATTGAAATGACAAACCTTTAAAAAATATCGAAAATTATCTTTTTAAAAATGGTTGTAAGTTAATGGAGAATTCTCGAATTAGATCAGTATCTGTTAATTATTCAAATTTATGAAACTAATAGTAATACTTTCATAGGAAATTTATATGTCAAAATCAAGTAAAAATGGCGCATATCAACAACATCACTTGTTAAATAAGGCTGAAGAAGCCTGTACTCTGCTAAATAAACATTTAAATCAGGATCATGTGGTGAGAGTAATCTCCCATAACGATGCTGATGGAATCTCCGCTGCAGGTGTAGTATGTAATGCCATCTCTAAAGAAAAAGGTAAATTTCATGTTACAATAGTATCCAGACTAAAGTCTGAAGTTTTAGATAAGATTTCTAGAGAAAAATACAAACTATTCTTTTTCTGCGATATGGGCAGTGCATGGACGGAGAAAATAGCAAAATTAAAAGGCGATGCCATAATAGCTGACCATCATCAAACCATAGATTGCACTGATGAAAGAGATAATCTAATACACATCAATCCCCACTTGTTTGGATTGGACGGCACCAGAGATGTAAGTGGCTCAGGAGTATCTTATTTAGCTGTTCGTCCTTTAAAACATTATGAACTATCAGGATTAGCTTTGGTAGGTGCTTTTGGTGATATGCAGGGTAACGGAAATATAACTGGTGTTAATCAAACCATACTCCAAGAAGGATTGGAAAAAGGTGTATTAGAAGTTATTAAGGGACTCAAGATATCTTCTTTAAATCAGGAACCTCTTTACAAAGCTCTTGCTTATACTTTTACAACCTCACTTACCGGAATTTCTGGAAATTTTGAGGGTGCTAAAGCCTTTTTGGAAAAAATAGGGTTATCATATGGTATAAAATTCACTGATCTAAACAATGAAGAAAAAGACATACTTAAAGAGGAACTAGTAAAAATTAATCCCTCTATTTTTGGTGATATCTATCGAATTTCAGATGAGATTCCCGAATTGAAAAACATTGAAAATTATTCCCAGATAATTGATGCTTGTGGGAAGAATAAAAAGCAGGGTATTGGTCTGAGTATCTGTCTAGGAGAGCGTGAGCAAGCTTTAAAAGAGGGTTTAGTACTCTTTAAAAAATATCAGGAAGGTGTTATGAAAGGTTTAGAATGGATAAATAAAGAAGGATCTGTTGAAATGGATAATATACAATATATTTATACTGAAGATAAAAACCTTAAAAGTTTTATGGGTACCTTATCTAGTATAGGGATTGATATTGGACTTCTGAATCCTGAAAAACCTGTTCTGGCCTTATCTAAAATGGATCCTCTAATTAAAATATCAGGGCGAACCAATATTAAAATGATTCAAAAGGGTGTTAATCTAGGTGAAGCATTAGAACAAGCATCCAAGAGCTTTAATGGATCTGGAGGGGGGCATACTATAGCAGCTGGTGCTGTAATACCCCACAATAACCTAGACAATTTTTTAAATCTTGTTGATGAAATAGTCAAAGAACAGATCAATCAATGATTAATGTAAAATTTATGGTGAGAATAATTTTATGTATCTAACAAGAGAAGAAGAAGAAATGTACGATGGAGAAGAAGGTCCTGCAGTGCAGAAGTCAATGGAAATTTTAGTGGCCTTAGGTGATATTTATGATGCAGAAAAACTTGTTGATATCACTTCTGCCCAAATATCTGGCGTTTCTTACAAAACTATTGGAGATGCTGGTCTGGAATTTCTAGAGGCACTTAGCCAAGATGCACAAGTGAGGGTTCCATCCACCTTAAATCCCGCGGGAGTGGACCTAGAATTTTGGAAGGAACTAGGATTTTCAGAGGAGTTCACTAGGAAACAATTAAGAATTGTAAATGCCTATCAGAAAATGGGAGTTACTACTACATGTACTTGTACACCTTATCTTGTTGGTAATGTGCCTAGGTTTAGAGATCATATTGCATGGTCAGAATCTTCTGCAGTTTGCTATGCAAATTCTGTTTTAGGCGCTAAATCAAATAGAGAGGGTGGACCAGGGGCACTATCAGCTGCAATATGTGGTAAAACTGCTGAATATGGTTATCATTTAGATGAGAATAGATTAGCAAACTTTATAATTGAAGTAGAAGCCGATTTAATAGGCGCTGACTATGGTGCTCTGGGTTATATAGTTGGAAAGATTGTTGGTGATGGTGTACCTTATTTCAAATTGTTAAATTGTACTCCATCCGTAAATGATTTAAAATATTTAGGTGCTGCTTTGGCATCTTCCGGTGCTGTAGCACTTTATCATGTAGAGCATTCCACCCCTGAATATAAAGATGCTTTAAAAGATGTGAATTTAGGGAATATTGAAAATATCATAGTCAATAGAAGCAATATTGATGAAAAAAGATGTGAATTATCTACAACCAACAGAAAACCTGATTTAATCTGTTTAGGTTGTCCTCATGTATCTTTAGATGAGATTAAAGCTATTTCTGATAAACTGGTTGGATTAAAGCTTAAAAATCAGCTATGGGTTTGTACATCTATATCTGTCAAGTCAACTGCTGATCGTATGGGTTATACTAAGATAATAGAAGATGCTGGGGGTAAAATAGTTTGCGATACTTGTATGGTGGTGGCTCCCATAGAAGAATTAGGATTCAAAGTTATAGGAGTGGATTCAGCTAAAGCCGCTAACTATATACCTACTATGTGTGGACTTGATGTAATTTTTGATGATTTTGAAAAATTAATTCAAATATATTAGAATTAATTTATTTAAAAATAATTAAATAATTTTTTTTACCAGTTTTCCAATTGCATGGTTAATTATTCTATTACCTTAAAATTCTAAATATTACACAATTTCTTACTATAATAGGTCAAAGTTTAGAATTCATTTAGATAATTTTCAACTACAGATGTCTATTACAATCCTTTATTTATCTGCAACTCAGATTCAAAAGCCTAATTTATTCTGGTCGCCACTTTTATATGATATATTTTAAATATAAGTGTTATGGAAAAGTGGATACAACATCCCTTGATTAAATCCCAAAAAATTGAATCCCGGCTGTATCAGCAAGTGTTAGCTGCGGAGGTTCTTAAAAAGGGTAATAGTATGATCGTAGCGCCTACTGCCCTGGGGAAAACTATTATAGCTGCTTTGGTAGCTGCAGAAAGAATTAAAAATATTCCTTCCTCTAAAGTACTTATTTTGGCTCCTAGCAAGCCCCTTGCGGTTCAACATGAAGAAAATTTACGTGAGTTTCTCAAAGCACCTGTAGCTGTTCTTACTGGTTCTATAAATCCAAAAAACAGATGTGAATTATGGGAAAATGCTCAAATTATTTCAGCTACTCCCCAAACTATTGAATCGGATTTGATAGCTGGGCGTTATAACTTGAAGGATGTTTCTCTCTTAGTGTTTGATGAATGCCATAGGGGATTGGGTAATTATGCATATGTATTTCTAGCGTCCCGATATGCTACTGAGGCTCAAAATCCTATAATATTAGGTTTAACAGCTTCTCCAGGTGGAGATGAGGATAAAATTAATACAGTATGTGAAAATCTTTTTATAAAACAAGTTATGGTTAAATCCGAGGATGATGTAGACGTTAAACCTTACTTTAAACCAATAGAAGTAGAATGGATTCGTGTAGATCTTAAAAAAGAACAGAAGGTTATAAAAAATTATCTAGAAACCGTACTAAAAATTCGACTTACTGGATTAAAAAGTTTGGGAATTATCCGTTCTATCAGCCAAGTTTCTAAAAAAGATATTTTAATGGCCCGCAGTCGCGTACAGAACCGTATCTCACAAAGCACTAACCCTCCACCAAATTGTTTAGTGGCTAGTTCTATTCTAAGTGCAGTTTTTAGTTTACAGCATTCTCTAGAGTTATTAGAAACACAAGGAATTAAAAACCTATATAATTATTTCCAAAAACTTCAGCAAAAAAAAACTAAAGCAGCTCAAGGACTACTAGAGAATGAAGATTTTCAAAAAGCCTTACATCTCACGGAAAATGCATATAAAGAGAATTTGAAACATCCAAAAATGGATAAATTATTAAAAATCCTGGAAAATAATTTAAAAGATGAAGGTAGGGTTATTGTATTCAGTCAATATAGGGACACGGTTAACGAGATCTATAATCTGTGTAAGGAGAATAAAATTTCTGCTGTAAAATTCTTTGGACAAGCCTCTAGGGATGGGGAAAAAGGACTCACACAAAAAAAACAGAAAGAGATCATAAAAGCATTCCGCATGGGCCAATATCAAGTGCTAATCTCAACCAGCGTAGCTGAAGAGGGTATAGACATTCCCTCAGTGGATCTAGTAATATTATACGAACCAGTACCCTCAGAGATAAGAATGATCCAACGACGAGGACGTACAGGTAGAAAAAATAAAGGTAAAATGATTGTTTTAATAACCAAAGGAACCCGAGATGAATCTTATTATTATTCAAGCATCTACAAAGAACGGAAGATGAAAAATCAACTGTCAACAAAATATCCGCAAGGAGAAATTTCAAGTAAAATAGATTCAAATCAGATGAAGTTCCCTGAAATATCAAAAAAAGATGTAATAAACCCTTTAATATATGTGGATCACCGTGAAGCTAAATCAGGTGTCACTAGAGAGTTAAGTAAACTTAATGTTGAAATTGAAACCACTACTCTTCTAGTTGCAGATTATCAGGTGAGCCAAGAATTAGCAGTGGAGCGGAAAAGTACTCAAGACTTTGTAAAGTCGGTGATAGATAAAAGATTGTATAAACAAGCTAAGGAACTTGTGGATAACTTCAAGAAGCCTCTGATCATCCTAGAAGGAGAAAATCTTTATGCCTGCGGCCTGCATCCTAATGCTATTCGAGGAGCTTTAGCCAGCTTAGCTATAGATTTTGGTATTCCTATAATTCCTACACGTTCTCCAGAAGATACTGGAGCCATGCTTTATCGTCTAGCTCTACGTGAACAAAAAGATAATTTTAAGGAAATAGAATTACGTACAGAGAAGAAACCACTTAGTCAATGGGAGCAACAACTTTATATAATAGAATCTCTGCCTAATGTAGGGCCAGTTACTGCCCGTAAACTTTTAGAGGAGTTTGTGACGGTTAAAAATGTAATTAATGCATCTAAAGATGATTTAAAAAAGATTGATGGTATTGGGGAGAAAATAGCACAGAAAATTAGAGATGTAGTTGATTCTGGTTTTAAAAGTATAAAAACAACCCCAGATCATGAATTAAAATTAATATATGAAGATGAAGAGTCTTAATAAAACTCTAAATGGGAGTAATTAAAAAATGCGAATTCTAATTGATAAAAAAGGAAATAAATATTTGACTGGTGAAGAGGATTTACACACTAATTTGGGCTATATAAAAAAAGAGGATATAAAAAATAGTAGTAATGGTCAGATTATTAAAACTCATATGGGCTATGAATTCACAGTAATAAAACCCAATCTTAACGATTACATAGATATTATGGAGAGAAGATGTTCCATCATTCTACCAAAAGATATTGGTATTATAATTGCAAATACTAGTCTGGGCTGTGGACAGAGAGTGGTAGAAGCAGGCACAGGATCTGGAGCCACAGCACTATATTTCGCTAATATTGTAGGTCCCAGTGGTGGAGTTTACACCTATGAAGTACGAGAAGATTTCGCAGAGATAGCTGAAAAGAATATTACAGTATTTGGCCAAGAAAATGTGAAAGTGAAATGTAAAGATATTTATGATGGAATTGATGAATCTGAGTTGGATTTGGTTTTTTTAGATCTTCCTAAACCGTGGGATGTAGTGGAAAGTGCTGCGAAATCTCTTAAAAGTGGGGGATATTTAGCAGCATATAATCCTTACATTGAACAAGTTTTTACTCTTCATAAAGTACTTAAAAAATTTGGATTTTCTAATTTAAAAAGTGTAGAATGTATTTTAAGAGAGATTGAAGTTAAAGCTAAAGGAACACGACCCAAAACTAGAATGGTTGGTCATACTGGTTATCTTACTTTTGCGCGTTTTCTATGAAAAAAAATGTTAGTAAGTGATAAAATTTATTATTTTAATTTGAAATTGAACTTATAAATCCTTAGGAAAATTTAATCACCAGCTCCTAATAATAATTATAATATATAATTAATTTAATATGGGTGTAAATATGACTTTTACTCAAAAAGATATCATATCCATACGAGATTTTAGTAAAAAGGATATAATTGAAATATTAAAATTAGCTGAGAAAATGGAACCCATTGCTAGATCATTGGAGACCTGTCATGTGATGGAAGGAAAACTTTTAGGTAATTTATTTTATGAACCATCTACTCGCACACGATTATCATTTGAAGCTGCCATGCAACGACTTGGTGGTGGGGTTATTGGCTTTGCCGAGTCAGGTGTCAGCTCTGCTACAAAAGGGGAAAATCTTACAGACACCGTACGAATTGTGGCAGAATATAGTGATGCATTAGTAATAAGGCATAACATGGAAGGAGCAGCTCGTTTTGTTGCAGATGAAGTAGATGTACCTGTAATAAATGCTGGTGACGGAGCTGGTCAACATCCTACCCAAACTTTACTAGATTTGTACACTATGCAGCGTATTTTAGGAAAGATTGATGACCTCCACGTGGCATTGGTAGGCGATCTTAAATATGGTAGAACTGTTCATTCATTAGCTTATGCATTAGCCATGTTTGACGTAAAAATGAGTTTCATTTCTCCTAAGGAGTTACGAATGCCCCGGGAGGTGTTGCATGATCTTAGTAACTCTGGAATATATGTTGATGAAACTGAAGATATTCATGAAGTCTTAGATCATGTAGATGTGCTTTATGTAACTCGAATTCAAAAAGAAAGATTTCCTGACCCTGCAGAATATGCTAAAATTAAGGGAGCTTACCTTATAAACTCTAAACTTTTACAAGGTTGTAAAAGTATAGTCATGCATCCTTTACCAAGAGTGGATGAAATATCCCATGATGTGGATAATACTAAATATGGTAAATATTTTCAACAGGCTTTTTATGGAGTTCCCGTACGTATGGCAATTCTAAAAAAACTTATAAAATAAAATTTAATAATTATAAAAAAATTGAATAATGATAAAAAGATAGATTCATTTTAATCTTTTTTTAGTTATTCCACATTGCATCTTCTAATAATTGAATATCACATTGAAGGTCAATAATATTGGTTCTTCCTTTTCCCCTACCTCTAGAAACTGTTTTTGTAGATATAAGACCTAACAGTTCTAATTCGTTTATGAAGTCAAATATTCTTCGATAAGAAACTGAATCACCTTTAGAAAATTCTTTATACACTTCATAAAGTCTTCCAGAAGTTATTTCTTCTTTTCGTTTGGTGAGATAAAGTAGAGATTCTAAAACTTTCTGTTGCTGGCTAGGTAAGGTCATAATAATATCTGTAACCTTATTATGTTCAATGTAATCTTTAGCTTCCCTTACATAATCTTCATAAATTACATCTGAGCCATTTTCATCAGCTAATTCTCCAGAAGTACGTAGTAAATCTAAAGCATAACGAGCATCTCCTTCTTCTTTAGCAGCCATAGCAGCGCAAAGTGGTATAACATCATTATTTAATACTTCATTATTGAAAGCAAGTTCTGCTCGTTCATCAAGTATATCCATTAATTGTTGAGCATTATAAGGTGGAAAAACGATTTCTCGGTCTCTAAGACTGCTTTTAACTCGTGGTTTAATGAATTGTTTAAAATCTACATAATTACTTATAGATGCAATAGCAACATTATCAGTTCTGGTTAGGGTGTAAAGAAGTCCATCACCATTATTTTTAAGAAGTATATCAATTTCATCTAGTATTATTATTAGAATAAGATTTTTTCCAAAAACATTTTTTTTAAACATGTCCCGAAAAGCATGTATAACTTCTGCTTTGGTCCAACCTCTATAAGGAACATCTTGACCCATTTGTTGACATAAACGAGCTATAACTTGATATTCAGTGGTATAATCAGTACAACGAATATATTCAACTCTTACATTAACATTTTTCTCGTTAGATATTTGTTCTAACTGCTTCCTAGCGAATTTAGCAACTGCAGTCTTACCAGTACCAGTTTTACCATATATCGTTACATCTGGGGGTGTAACTCCTATTAAAGATTCAATCCAATATTTAGCTACAGATCTAATCTGATCTTCACGATGAGGTAAATTATCAGGTAAAAATCTGTGGTCCAAATACTTTTTGCTTTTAAAAACCGAGTTTTTTCCACCTAATTTTTCAAATATATTATCCATTAAATCACCCTTTATCATTAGATTAATTATCGATATTCATATTCAGTCTTTAAATATAGTTTTATTTTTTAATAATCAATGTAGAAATCACCTTTAAATTACAATTTGGATAATTAATTAATGCTAATTTATATGATTGATATTACAATTTAGAGAGATTTTAGATTCATTTCATGTGTAAATTTCAAATAATTAATATTTTTTTTTTAATAATAATGATTGGGAGAGGTGTATTTCAATTGTATTCAATTTGAAAAAAATTAATAAAAAATTCTAATTTATAGAGAGAGGTATATTGCAAGTGTAATTAATTTAAGAGTTAACCTTGATTTATAGTTTTTGTATTACTTTTATTTGACTAAGTAATGAATTAAATTGATTTAAATTAATTAAAATTAATTAAAAATTGTTTTTCTTAAAAAACTTTATATGTAACTAATTTAATAGAGTCATCATATAAATCATAATAATATATAATACATGTTAATAAGAATTTATCTAATTTTAATGAAAAGTAGTTAAAAGTGTTGAATTTGTATTTAAGCTTTTTATCAAATTTTTTACACTTGAAATAAATGTATGTTTTAATGCTTTCATAATACTTATTTTTTTTACACTTGAAATATACGTCTATATTTTAGTGAAAAATATCACAAAACTTTAATTTTACACTTGAAATGAACTTATTTCATCATGTCCATTACTCATGATTTAAAATTTTACACTTGAAATCTATGTCTCACTTCTCGTAAATCATTACTATCAAAAAATTAATCCATAACTCTAAATTAAATAATCAGAAAAAAGTATTTTAAAAAAAAAATAATCAAACATACATACTATCTGAAGTGTTGCTTTTTCCTTCATCTTCAAATCCTAATTCTCTTTGTATTTTCCAAACACACATGATCTTAGCTCTAAATACTGTTTTTATAGTAGAAATTAATTTATCCTTAGTAAGACCATCCTCAAATATTTCAGCTGTAACTAAAAAACTCTCTAATATATTTTCGGGATGTTGTAATTGGAAATCTACTCCTTGAGTATTAATCATGAACCTTAAATCCCATATAAAATTATCTCTTTTTTTAGGGGACAAATTCCGTATTTCAGTTAAATGTTCAGGACTCACGTTTGTAGCACATCCAATTACCACTAGATCTAGATTTTGCTTAGGTTGCATTACATCCATTACGTTATCTTCAGGATAATTAATTATAAAATGAAAGTTTGTGTTATCATCAGGAATTTTTTGTCTGAAAACACCAACATCAGAGAGCCATTTTTGCACATTATCTTCAATTTCATTAGTCAAATAAAATCACCACTTATTTTATTAATTTTTTTTATCCAATTGTATTTTTTAATATCACTTTTATATTACTTACTTTTCTTTAATATTTTTTTAGCTTTAATTATTATTTTACCATTATTTTTTAACCATTATTAATATTACATATTTAATTCTTTAATATATTATAATAAAATAAATTAAAAAATAATAATTCGAATAAAAATTTATTAAAATGATTAAAATTAATTAAATCTATGGATATTTTATTTATAATTATATTATCATTACTATTGGATATTTCCTGGGGTGAGCCACCGTCTTTTTTACATCCGGTAGTCTATATGGGGAAAATCATCAATTTTTTAAAGCCCCATCTAATAAAATATGAAAATAGAATATCAGGATTTTATTTAACATTTCTTTTATTATCTTTATTTGTAATTCCCACATATTTTATTATCCAATTCGCACAATTTAACTTTTTAATATATATAATAATATCTGCCATAATATTATCCACTACTTTTGCTATTAAAGAACTTCTAGGGACTGTTCAAGGAGTTAAAAAAGATATTAAATCTGATATTAATCAAGCTCGACAATCTGTTTCATATTTAGTCAGTCGTGACACAACTCTTTTAACTAAGGAAGAATTAGTTTCAGCTATTATTGAAACTCTTACTGAAAATATCACAGATTCAGTAGTTTCTCCTTTATTCTACACTTTTTTTTTGGGAGTATTAGGGGGTGTGGCTTATCGAGTTATTAACACTTTGGATGCTATGGTTGGATATAAAAATAAGGAATACATAAATATAGGATGGTTTCCAGCTCGTCTGGATGATCTCGTTAATTTTTTACCTGCAAGACTTACAGGTATACTTATAATTTTTTCAGCATTATTATTAGGTCTTAACTGGAGAAGATCATACCACACCATGATGAAAGATGCTAAAAAAACTCCCAGTCCCAACTCAGGATATCCTATGGCAGCCGCTGCAGGAGCTTTGGGAATTCGATTAGAAAAAAAAAGTTACTATTCTTTAGGTGAAAGCATAAATTCTCTTAATGAATATATGATAGATCAAGCATTATTGCTTTCAGAAGTGACTATTATATTATTCATACTTCTTTCTTTCTTAATCTATATAATAATCATTTATATAATTAAATAATAATTTTTATAGATTATTTTAAAAATATCTTTTAAAATTAAATTTAATGATAAATAAACATGAAATTAGCAATAATTAGTGTCACGTTACAAGGCCAAAATGTAGCTAATTGGATAGCTCAAATATTGAAAGATGATCATACTGTTTTAACAATTGATCTCTATCACAAAAATGTAAAGGACACTATTGGAAAAATTTTTTCTCAATATGATTGTATATTAGGTATTATGGCTTCTGGAATAATGATTCGTAGTGTTTGTTCTCAATTAAAAGATAAAACCAAAGATCCAGCAATTTTAGTAATGGATGAAAGAGAAAAACATGTTATAACGCTTTTATCAGGTCATATAGGTGGTGGGAATGATTATAACCTTAAAATAGCTGAACTTGTCAGTGCAGATTCGGTTATCACCACTGCAACTGATGTTATAGGTAAGATGGGTATAGATACATTGGCGCGTAAATATTATTTAAATATTAATAATCCATCCAAAATAAGATTTATAAATAAAGCATTAGTGGAAGGTAAGAATGTTGAATTAGCTTTAACTTCTCAATTTGAATTTATATATGAAAATAAATTAGTTAAAGAATCTTATCTTAAAATTCCATCGAAATTTAATAAAATTGCAGCTTATTCTAATGATAATACAATTATTCTCACCCCTAAAAAACTTGTAGTTGGTTTAGGAGCTCGTAAAGGTATATCTAAAAATGATATTTTATTTGCAGTGGAAGAAGTTTTTCATAATTTAAGACTTCCTATATTAAGGATCGACGCTCTAGCCACAGCTGAGCCTAAAAAAGATGAGAGAGGTATATTGGATGCAGCGAGAGAGTTGGATGTACCACTGGAAATTATTTCATTAGATAAATTAAGAAGCTTTAAAGATTCTCAATGCTCTGAATCATATTGGGTAAAGAAAGTTTTTGGTGTATCTGGTGTATCTGAACCTGCAGCATTATTAAGTGCTGGTAAGGATGCTAAACTTATTTTTAGAAAAAAAGCATTAAATAAAGTCACTGTTGCTGTTGCTGTTGCTAATCATCCTTAAACTACTTATTTAGTCATTCTATTCCTTTTTTGTAAATTGAAATAAGAAAAACTTTTAAATGAAGTTAATGTATATTTATTGTTGATGAGCAAAAGTTTTTTTAAATAATAAAGATATAAATAAAGTTGAATATAACTTTTTAATGCTTATTCATGTAAGTTTAATTTATAATGGAGGTTAAATTATGAATCAAGATGTATTTGATCGTTGTAATCAAATATTACAACATATAATGGAAGATACCAGTGTTCCTCGGAATATTAGAAGGGCTGCTGAAAAATCAAGGGATATTTTAGCAAATGAAAATGAAGAACCTACTATAAAAGCTAGTACAGTTATATCAATTTTAGATGAAATTAGTAATGACCCTAACATTCCCATTCATGCTCGTACACTTATCTGGAATGCTTTAAGTGAGCTGGAATCGGTTCGTGAGTGAGACTATGAGCAATAAAACTTGTTTTTGCACTGTTTTCAATAAATTCTGCTAAAAGAACGGCTTCATCTATATTTGTACCTATAGCTAGTACGCCATGATTTTTAAGAATTAATATATCTTCTTTTTCTAAACCATTAGAAGCTATTTTAGCTAGTTCCTTACTTCCAGGTGTAGCATAATTGATTTCATTTAAGTAAGGTTTTATAATTTTTCCAAAACCCTCTAAATGAGGGATTTTTTCCCCTGAAAAGGAGAATCCGGTTGCATAAGGTGAATGAGTATGTACAATTCCACTCACTTCTCTTCTTTTTTTATAGATTTCTAGGTGCATATTCATCTCAGATGATGGTTTACCATGACCTTCCAACTTATTCCCTTCATTATCTATTACAATAACATTTTCTAAATTAATATTTTTAAGTGAAACACCACTTGGAGATATAACTATCTTATAATTAATATTACATGGTATTTTAATGCTTATATTTCCCGATTTGCCTGGTGTTAGGCCGTTTTTATAAATTTGATTTGCTATCTCAACCAACTGTTTTTTAGCGTCTATTAAAATATTTTCACACCCTAAAAATAATATGGATAAAAAAAAGAATTATCATTATCTAATTTTATTTTTTGTTTAAGTGAATTTTAAAAGCTTCATACTACCCTTATATAATACTGGCACTTGGGCGCATGTAGGAATGATATTATAAATTTTCTGGAATTCAGTTTGAGACTGAAAAGTGCCACTATTTATGAGATGAATACCTTTATACTTATTGTATGCATTAATATGCACATGTCCAGTGTGGAACACATCAGGTATGTCTTCTATCACTAAATGATCTTCAACTTCGCTGGCTAATGGCGTTCTTTCACCATAAATAGGAGCTAAATGTCTTTTTTCAAGTAACTCTTTCATTATATTATCGGATTCCTGGTGACTCATCCCTTTAACAGTCATTGCAAAATCATCAAAGCTCCGACCATGATAAATAAGGACATTAATACCTTCTAAGCTAATTAATGCCGGATTACTCACAAATTCAACATTTTTCAGTTTATATAGTTCTTTTGCATATTCTTCTGGAATGGATGGTTGAGGCTCAGCTAAACGACTTGCATCGTGATTTCCTGGGGCAATAATAATTTGAACATTATCTATCTCTCCAAAAAGCCGGGCTGCCTCATCATACTGTTCATATATATCTTTTATTATTAATTCTTTATCCTGATTAGGGTAAACTCCTATACCATCGACAATATCTCCAGCCACAATCAGATAACGCACGTTATCTGCTATCTTTTCCTGTACTTTATCACCATTATTACCATTAATCCAGTTAATAAAGTTTAAAAAAGCATCTTCTAAAAAAGTAGAACTTCCAATATGTGTATCAGATAAAAAAACTGTTGAAAAATCCATAGGCTTTTCATCGATACGGGGAATTCCCGGATTAATTAATTGAGATGCCATTAACAAGCTACCTTTCCGGGTTCCTACCACACCTAATACTTCATCTTTAACTACCCTTTCAGCTTTTTCAAAAAGTGCTGTATTCTCATTATGCACTAGTACATTAGCAACACCTGTTTCATCCTCTAATTCAAACAGTTTATGATTATTTTTAGTGGCTCTTACATCATTAACCATACCAATTACTTTCACCAAATCCTGCATATTTTCAGCTTCACGCATAGTTTGTGGAGTTTTTAACTCTTTTTTACGTAACAATATTTCTTTTAACTTATGATATCTACTCCCAAAATAAGCTGAAAAATCCTTTATTTCTCCATTAGTATATGATTTTCTGCTGGTATCTTTTAGTATTTGGAAATCAAAGGGAAGAGATGAAACTAATTTACTTTGAGGTGGAGATTTATTTTTTTGATCATTATTTTCAATGTTAGACAAATCTTTTTTACTATCTTTTATATATTGATCTATTATTTCTCCAGTTAAAATCAATAAATCCTCTGTTGAAGGAGCTAGATCTTCTATGAGTGATTCTGATAATTTAAAAGAGTTTTCATTAGTTTCTATTTTTTGATAAGCCGTATCGTTCAATAAAATATTGGCATCAATGAATTTATTGATTATATTCTCGTGCATATGTTATCCCTTAGAAAAGTTTGAGGTAGTTTATAAAGATATATTTATAATTATAATTATAATAGTTAATCTAATCTGAATAAAAAGATCTTAATTTATATATTTATTTTGAAAAAAATTTAGTTTAAAGGTGGTATATTAAAATTGTCTAAAATAGTTACTGGAATATTATTTATAATAATATGTGGAGTATTTTTTGAAGCGGGGCTTATACTATCTGATACCATAGTAACGGGTCAACCTCCTCAAATAAATAAACTCTTTACTTCACAATTAGATGCAATATCCTCCCTTATTAGTTCTATTCATCATGGTTCTAGTAAACAGAAGATAGTTACGGTACTGAACCCTGAGGATGTGGCTTCTGCATTACAGAATAAGACAGGATTAAATGGTGTAAATATACAAACTTTATCAGCTTATACTAATGATAGTACGTCTAATACTGAAATTAATGTTACTTTAACGGTAACGGGTTATAATACAATCACTACAGGTAATAACATTACAAATGGTACCATAATTATTTCACCTAATCAAACATACAGCGTCAATGCCACAGCTACTGGTCAATCTGGAGATAATGGATTTACTATAGATGTTAATAGTATTATTATAACCAGCATAAGTCAATTGTATAACAATCAAAGTAGTACGAATTAAAACTAGGTAAATCACTTTAAAGATTATAATTTTTTTGAAAGATTCCAATAGAGGTTTTTTTTTAATTACTCTATTGAAGGAAGGTTAAAGTAAATTATGATAAGTGTAATTGGTATAGGACCATCTCGACAAGATATGACTTTAAGGGCGTTTGAGGCGCTTAAAGATGCAGATGTAGTAATTACTTACAAGGGTTACTATAAATATGTTGAAGACTTGATAGAAGGAAAGGAAATAATTGTTAAAGGAATGGGCCATGAAATAGATCGTGCTGAATTAGCTATTCAAAAAAGTCGTGGGGGTAAGAAAGTAGCTCTGGTTTCCAGTGGTGATCCTGGAGTATTTGGCATGGCGAATGTAATTTTTCAAATCTTAGGTAAATATAAGGACATAGAAGTGAAGGTTATACCTGGTGTTACCGCTGTGAACTTTGCAGCATCTCTTTTAGGTGCACCACTACATGATTTTGCAGTAATAAGTTTAAGTGACATTCTAACTCCTATTTCTGAGATAAAGCGTAAAGTTAGAGCTGCTTCAGAAGGAGACTTCGTAATTGCATTCTATAATCCTCTTAGTAAAACTCGTAAAAAGCCCTTTTCTGAAGCTCTTAGCATATTAATAGAAACACGCCAGCCTAACACACCTGTAGGATTGGTTAAAAGCAAAAATGATGAGGTTATTGTTAGTACAACTACCTTAGAAGAACTTTCAAGTGAAGAAGTTGATATGTCCACTACACTCATTATAGGGAATAGTATGACTTATGTCGAAGAGGGACGTATGGTGACTCCACGAGGCTATGTCGTACCATCTTCTATGCATCCACTAGCCTGTGATTTTTATGAGAAATACTTAGCCGGGGAAATTGTGGAAGGGCCTAACTTGAATTGTGAATATTACCCATGTCATGAACATCCTCAAAGTTGTACGTTTTGTTATTGCCCATTCTATCCATGTGGAGAACCTTCCACTGGTGGTTTTTGGATAAAAGAGAAGGGTGTGTGGAGTTGTGAAAGTTGTAAATGGATTCATAATGAGGATGTTGTCAAATGTATACAGGCTAAGTTGTCTGAGATCATCCATAATGTGGAAGACATTGAAAATAAAAGAAGAGAGTTATTAAAATTAAGAAGGGAATGTCTACAAGATACCAAATTATAAAACGTATATTCATAAATTTAGATCTATTTTTTTTATGAAATTCCCAAATTTTTGACTAATCATTTAGTTTTTTTAATCATCTTTCTCTACTATTTTATTAATGGATAATGTTACTTCTCTTCTAAAATCTGGATTTCCATCTTTTAAAGCTTCTATAAGTGCATTTAAAGCTGTTTCATCCGCCATTTTTCCTAAAATTCTAGCGGATTCAATTTGAATTTCAGGATTTTCATGATTTAAAGCTTTAATAAGTGGCCCTATAGATTGTTGCTTTATCTTAACAAGAATATCTTCTACATTCTTACGAACATCATAGTCTTCATCATCTAACTTGTTAATTAGTTTGTTTATCTGTTCTTCAGTCATATCCATTTATTATCCCCTAATAAATTATATAATACTAATAATATTTTAAGATTTTTAAAATGATATCTTATTATATAATATATCATTATTGAAAAATATATTTTTAAATATAAATGTATGGTGAAATGATAAATAAAATGGTGAATGAATTTGATCAATAATAAAATAATCGCAATTATCGCAGCAATTATAGCATTCATATTAGGAAGCATTCTAGTTATAAGCATTATATTCTATTTTTTTGGATACCCTCTATCATCCATCTTTCAACATCAGACTTATGCCTTCTCAGGAATTTTAGTGGGGGTAATTCTTGCTTCTATAGTTTATGGTAATCGTCGGAAAGAACTAGCAATGAATCTAACACAAGTTTTAGATGACTCATTAGATTTAGAAATTAAAGAAGAAGATGTAAAGAAAGTTATAAATACAGTGCAGCGAATTCCTCCTTTCCTAATTAATGTTTACGTTGATAAAGATATGAATGCTGTAGAATCATTTAAGGATCAAATATCAAAATATAAAAGTCAACTGACTGATGAAGATAAAATAATAATAAGAAGAATATTAGAAATGCCAATTCCTGAACTTCAGAATTTATTAAATAAATCATATTTGAAAACTAATCTAGAACAGTTTAAAATACTGGCTGAACCTAAGTCAGAAGCATTTCTTACATTAAACTTGAAGGAACTTAAGAAAATTCTAATAGAAGAAGACAATTAATATATAAATCCCTTTATAATTAAGACATTAAAAAAAAATTAAATTAATAAAAAATGTGAAAATAAAAATAATAAATTTTTTTATTTATTTTTACAAATCCTTCAAAACTAAAGTTTGAAGCTCTTGAGCTTCACTGAAAGATTCATCAAAGCTTAATATAACTTTAAGAAGTTGAATACTTTTATCATAATCTTTAACTTCATAATAGCATTTAGCTTCTAAGTATAGTGCATATTTATAGTAATCATCTTTTTTTGTATATTTAGCTAAGAAATATTCAAATGTTCTAATAGATTCTTGATATCTTTTTAACAATAACAGGACATAACCCTTGTTATACCATGTTAAATCATCAGTCATATCTATGAAGGTAAGTTTATCAAAACAATCCAGTGCTTGAGAATATTCTTCCAATTCCATATGGATAACTCCTTTATTATTCCAAGCTGGAATAAACTTATCATCAATATATAATGCTCTATTAAATAACTCTAAAGATTTTTTGAATTCACCCATCTTAAATAAGCTCATTGCTTGATTGTAAAATATTTCCACGTCTTTGCTGGTCATTTGCTCACTTTCCAAATTTAACTCTTAATTGTGGAGGATAAATATTTCAAATACTTCACATTTGATCATAGTTATTTTTAAATCTTAAATTATTGAAGTATATAACTTTGCTTATTAAAAAAAAATTATTTAATAATTATTTTTAAAAGAAGGTATAATAGATCTGCACTTAAAATAATGAATAACTCTATATTTTTCTATAAAAAACATTAAAATTAAATCTTAGACGTATAATAATATAAAATAATATGATTAAAATCAAAAGTTTATATCAACCATTAGAAAAAGGAGACGGCTACCGCATCCTAATAGATAATTCATCTCCCCCAAACGTTTCCAATGAAACAACCCAGTTAGATTTATGGCTAAAAGGGATAGCACCAAGCAATAATTTAATTAAATGGTTTGTTAATAACCATAATAAATGGTTCGAGTACAAAAAGAAGTACCTTGAAGAATTAAAAAATAAAAAAACACTTCTGAAGTTAATTAATGATAATGAAAAGAAGTATGGAACCGTAACCCTATTATATACGACTAAAGATGAAAAACGTAATAATGCACAAATTCTAAAAAATAAACTTCAGGGCTATAAAACCATCCACACAAGTATAAGCAGAACACATGGTTAAAAAAAAATTTATTATAGTAATACAGATTATTATAGGTTTATTTTCATTTCTCCCTGGAAAACCAGCTCTGCATTTCCTCTAATAAATGCTCCTAATTCACCATATTTCTGATATACTGTAACATTTAGTTCTCCACCAGGTAAGTGGACTAAAACCTGTTTATCAAGAATTCCCAAGCGATAACCCGCTAATACTGCTGAAGTGGCTCCAGTACCACAGGCTAAGGTCGCACCACTCCCCCGCTCCCATGTTATCATCTCAACTTCACTTTTATCTATAATATTCACGAAATGCACGTTAATTCTCTCGGTAAATGATTCATGATTTTCAATTTGAGGCCCTATCTCGTGTAATATTATATTACTCAGACTTGGTGTGAATATAACTGCGTGGGGATTACCAATACTAAGAACAGTCATATTAATAGGTTTACCATCAACTAATAATTCTTTATCAATAAAATAATTCAAATCACTTTTCATTGGAACTTCATCTGTTTTAAAAGTTGAAATACCCATATCAACCTGTATACAAGTCACATTTCCATTTTCTGACTTTAATTTTACTTCTTTTATCCCACCTAAAGTTTCAACAAATAACTTCTTACTTGAGATTATTGAGTTTTCATAAACGAACTTAGCGAAACATCGGATGCCATTACCACACATTTCTGCTTCACTACCATCCGCATTAAAAACTCTAAATCTGACATCTGCTCCATTTAATGTAGCTGGAGCAACGAAAATAACTCCATCTGCACCCACAGAGAAACCTCTCCTACATAAATCTTTAGCTAAACTGGATTTTTTTTCATCAGGAATTATATCTTCCGTAAACTCATTAATCATTACATAGTCGTTGCCAAGTCCATGCATTTTAGAAAATTTCAAATTTATATTCATTTTAAAAGCCTCACTGGCACGTTTTGTTTAGAAAATAAATCAGCGAAGGTTTCTCTTTCACGGATAACTTCTGCTTTTCCCCCTTGAACCAGTATCTCAGCTGCCCGAGGACGTGAATTATATTGGCTAGACATGGAAAAACCGTAAGCCCCCGCATTAAGGATAGCTAATAAACTTCCTTCCTTTATATCTGGCATGGGCCTGTCCCTAGCGAATAGATCCCCTGATTCACAGATATTCCCTGCAATATCTATCTTTTGAGTGGGTTTTGCATCCGGTTGGTTGGCTAAAACAATATGATGATACGATCCATACATGGTAGGTCGCAATATAGTATTAAATCCAGCGTCCACTCCTGCAAATTTACGATAACTTTGTTTAATAGTGTTAACTTTGGTTAATAAGTAAGAAGCATCACCTACAATGTAACGTCCGGGTTCCAGACACATAGTGGGATTTCCCATATTATATTCGTATAATTTTTCCTTGAATAGGTCGATAATTTCTTGAGAGAACATTTCTAAATTTAATATCGATTCATGTGGTTCGTATGGTATTCCAATACCACCACCAAAATCTACAAATTCAAATTCTACTTCTACTTCACGATACACTCTCCCCGCTACATCCATTAGAGTATGCACCGCTAATTTAAATGGTTCAGGATCTAATATTCCTGATCCAATATGAGTATGTATTCCCACGGGTTTGAAACCCAGATCCACGGCTTTTTGGTAGGCATTAACGGCTTCTTCTTCCATAATTCCAAATTTACTGAGGTCTCCACCTGTTATGCAATGGTCATGATGTCCAGCACCTACTTTAGGATTCACTCTAAAAGATATTTCTTTACCATCAGTATCTGGTAGTTTTGAGAGTCTTTCTAATTGTGAGATTGAATCCAAGTTTATCCTCACTCCTGAAGATAAGGCGAATTCCAATTCCTCGTTGGTAACATTATTTCCAGTATAAAGTATTTTTTCAGGTTTGAAACCTACTAATAATGCAGTATAAATCTCTCCGGGAGATACTGCATCAATACTACTTCCTTCATCTTTTAAAATCTGCATTATTGACAGATTTGTGTTAGCTTTACATGCGTAATAGATTTTAAAGTTGGCATATTTACCTGAGAATGCAGAATACAATCTTTGATAATTTTCTATGATTCGTTCTTCATCTATTACGTAAAGGGGAGTACCGTGATTTTTGGCAAGCTCTAAAGCATCTGCTCCACCGATGCTTAAATTTCCTTTTTCATTTGTTTTTAAATTAAAGTTCATGAAGAAATTCCTCCATAAGCGAAGATAATTAAATATATAGGTTTATTGGTCTTATCCTATAAAAATCTTCATAATTAAATGGATGATAATTGATTTTAAAACTAAAATTTCCAAATTATGGATAATTATTACACATAATATGATCTCAAAGTTTATATATTATACAATTCAATCTTAATTAACTGCTATGATACCAAAATGTGTATTAAAGTGACTCATCTAAAGAATAAATTTGATTTTAGATCGATGTGAATATGTGGAATAGACTTAAATTTTGATTTTATAATCAATCAAGGTTTCATAAAAATTTATAACGCAAACAAATAGTAATGGAACTTTAAGTATATATATTTGAGTTTTAATTAAATTTAAAAACTTAAATAAATACGTTATTTTTGAATTACGACTTTTATTAAAAGTTTTTTTAAAAAATTCAATTATAACATTTTTAGTGTTTTTTAAATTAGAGGTGTAATTTTGGAGGATCACTTCGGTAAAAAATGGCAGATATTATTCGCAATATCAATAGGCACCATTATGGTGCCAATAAATGCAAGTATAGTTAATGTTTCACTTCCAACAATTGCAACCTATTTCGGTGCAAGCATAACCGCCGTAGAATGGGTATTAACAGCTTATCTTATAACTTTGTTAGGTATGGTTCTATTTTTCGGCCGTGTCGGTGACTTCATAGGTCATGAACGAGTTTACCTTATAGGATTAGTCGGATTTGCAGTTACGTCAATTCTCTGCAGCACAGCTACTTCACTCCCCGCTTTAGAAGTATTTAGGGGCATGCAAGGCATAACAGCAGCCATGATGCTTGCTGTATCTCTGGGAATAGTTAAAAACTCATTTCCCAAACATCAGCTAGGAAAATCTCTTGGTATATACTCTGTAGCTATAGCTGCAGGTTTAGCATTAGGCCCGGCAATAGGTGGAATTTTAGAAGGTGCATTGGGATGGAGATTCATTTTCCTAATAAATGTACCCATTGCCATTATAAGTTTTATTATATGTTACCGTGTATTAGTAAGGAGCGAACCCAATCAAGTTAAATGGGATATCCCCGGAACTTTATTGCAATTTTCATGCCTTTTCTCAGTAGTTTATCTACTTAATTATATAGAAGGTGGTGTGAATATTATAGCGATAATAATCGCAGTCTTTAGTATTATAACATTAATGTTGTTCATTTGGAATGAGCTGCATGTAAAGAATCCTCTATTAAACCTGAATATTTTTAAAAATAAAATTTTTTCAGCATTTGATTTGAGTCTGCATTTCAATTACATATGTATGTATATGATATTCTTTATAATGCCATTTTACTTACAAAAAGTCCTTCATCTAGGACCAAGCTTTACAGGACTTGTCTTATCTACATCTCCACTGATAATGATGATCTTAGCACCTATAAGTGGAATATTATCTGATAGATTCGGCTCAAGAAGTCTAGCATTTATAGGATCCATCATATCTGCATTGGCTTTATTATCTCTCACTCAACTTAACATGTTTTCAACTGTGGGAGACGTGTTATGGAGGTTGGCGCTTCTAGGGGTGGGTGCAGCACTTTTCCAATCACCTATCAGCAGAGCACTAATGTCAAATACTCCATCCGGGGAAAGTGGGGTAGCTTCGAGTATAATAGTCACCACTAGAAATCTGGGAATGGTGTTTGCAGTATGTTTTGCAGGAATCTTACTGAACACGGCGATTTCTCCGGTACTTCTCCAGCAGAGTCAGTTATTCAACTTAGCAGCTTACAACTTCACTACAGGAATGCATAGAGTAGTTCTTTTAGGAGCTATTTTAAGTGTCATGATGGCTGGATTATCATTGATAGGATTTAATAAATATGGTACTATTGTTGAAGATGCTGAAAATATCGTTAAAAAACAGAGAATAATTTTAGAAAAACGGGTTTCTAAACAAATTCATCAGATATCAATGGTTTTCAAATAATAGGATAAGGGATATTAATTCTAAAAAAAAAGAATATTCAAATGATATAATTAAATTTTTAGTAGCTCTTAATAGATTCACTATAATTCTGAAGTACATCACCTAAATTACAAGTTACTATATCAATTTGATTTTTTTCAATCACCAAAGGCGGTACAAAACGTAAAACTTTATCAGCAGTACAATTTATTAGTATTCCACGGTTTCGCATTTCATTTATCATTTCTGCACAGTTTACATCTAATTCCATACCCAACATCAAACCTGATCCCCTTACTTCTTCCACTATCCCATGATCTTCCTTCAAAAAGTTAAGCTTAGCTTTAAAGTAATCGCCATTTTCTACAGACTTAGATAGTAAATCTTCATCTAGAATAACCCTAATCGATGCCTCTGCTGCAGCACAGGCTAATGGATTACCACCAAAAGTAGCAGCATGGTCACCTGGCTGGAAAATACTACCAATTTCTCGATTGGCTAGGATAGCCCCCATAGGAAATCCACCTGCTATACCTTTAGCTAAAGCAGTGATGTCTGGGGTTACTTTAAAAGTTTGAGATGCGAACATCTTCCCTGTTCGTCCAAAACCGGTTTGCACCTCATCAAAAATGAGTAAAATATTGTTTTCCCGGCACAGATTCTTTAAATCATTCAAATAACCATTAGGTGGCATAATTACTCCACCTTCCCCTTGCACAGGTTCAACAAGGACTGCAGCCGTGTTTTTACTTATATTATCAGCTACAGCATCAATATCCCCATAAAGAACGTGTTCAAATCCCGGTGTAAGTGGGCTGAAACCTTTTTGATATTTCTTCTGTCCAGTAGCGCTTAATGCAGTTATAGTACGGCCATGAAAGGAGTTTTCCATTGCAATGATTTCTCCCTTTCCCGTATATTTACGGGCTAATTTAATGGATCCTTCTACAGCCTCAGCTCCGCTGTTACAGAAGAAAGCCAGGTCATGGGGAGATATTTCTACCAATAATTTAGCCAATTCCACCTGTTCCTGAGTATAATAGAGATTTGAAGTATGAATAAGTCTTTTAGCTTGTTTGCAGATTGCTTCCACTACTTTAGGGTGAGCATGTCCTACATTATTTACAGCAATACCAGCCAAACAATCAATGTAGGATTTGCCTTCCGCATCCCAAACTACAGCTCCATTACCTTTTTTAATAGCTATAGGCTGCCTGCCATAAGTTTGCATTACATATTTTTTATCTAACCTTACAATTTCTTCTGTATTCAATAGTATCACCTTAGAAATAATTTGAAATGAATATAATAATTAATTTTTATAAAATATAGTAGTTAATTTCATTAAATCCAATTAAACCTTAATTCAATAAATTTAGCTAATCTTACAGGTTTATTTAATAGAATCTATATTAATATACCTTACTGGTGAAAACATGAAAAAAGCTATAATTGATACTGAAAAAGGAAAAATTGAACTAGAATTATTTGATAAAGAAGCTCCTAATACTGTGGCTAACTTTGAAAAATTGGCAAATTCAGGATTTTATAATGGATTAACTTTTCATCGTGTCCTTCCTGATTTTGTAATTCAAGGAGGATGTCCAAAAGGCGATGGAACTGGTGGACCAGGTTATACAATTAAATGTGAAATAAATCCTCATAAACACGGAACCGGAGCATTATCCATGGCCCACGCTGGCAAAGATACGGGTGGAAGTCAATTTTTCATCACCCATTCGCCCCAACCACACCTAGATGGTGTGCATACTGTATTTGGTAAAGTAATTAATGGTATGAATGTAGTCAATGCCATAAAACCTAAAGACGTCATGCGCAAGGTTACAGTAGTTGATGAATAGATTTATAAAAAAAAATAATTTTTCTTTTTTTTAATTTATTAATTTAATAGGTTAGATTAAGTTAAAATGGTTAATATAATAACTTTTTAAGGGCTATACTATACAAATTTGCTATTTTATCTGCTATTTTTAAGTGATGATTTGTGTAGTCTTCTTCAGGATTACCTAGCACTATCTGACCCAAGATATCCTCCCCATAAATAACTGGTACGGATAGAAATTGATCCACTTGCTCATGACTGGGGGGCATGCCGTGGGCTGCGGGGTGGGATGCTGGATCATGGACGTAAAATGATTTTCCCGTATCTAATGAATAACCTAATAGTCCACCGTATGTACCGTCATCTCTTATGGGAAACCTTGCTTCACCCAATTCTGCATAGGAGTCACACTCTTGGGTCATATGGGAGAATGAAACACCTACACTATCTCCATTTTTTGGATCCACGTAAGCTACATAGCAGTGTTTGCTATTGGTGGCTTTTTTAGCTATTTCCATAATAATGTCTGAAATTTCTTTAAGTGGGGGTAATTTCTCATTCTTCAGAATTTTTTTTATATTGTCAAGTTCAGGAATATCTTCCGAAGTGTTTGAATTAATGGATTCAAACTGTGATTCATTGCTTTTTAATGTTTTTACTGATTTTTTGAAGTTATCTTGATTTTTCAAATATACTCCCCTTTTGAGAACGTTTTTATAATTATATATTTTACATTTGTTTAATTTAAATATTTCAGGAAAGAATTTAAATGATTTAATTTAATATTTTATAAATTATTTAATGGATTTTATAACCTTAAGATTATTTAAAAATAATTATTTAAATTTAATTAGGATTTAATGAGTTTAGGTATGTTAGATTAGTATTTGAATGATATAATGAAGTTCATTAGGGCAACTATATATTTGAATAAAATTTGGTATTGATTTATTCAAGTATGTTTTTATAGGGGATATTAACCATAGATATACTGATATAAATGAAACCTGTAAACAAATCAAAAAATACTAGATTGATTAACATTAGTTACATTGTAAGTATTCTGACTTATCTCATAGGATTATATTTTATAGCACAAGGATATTTAGTTGCATTTTTAGGGATTTTTCCTACACTATTTTTCGGTATATATCTTCTTTATAAGAATGAAAGACGCTATGGTATATTACTTGTAGTTTTCTTCTTCGTGTGGATAATCATCTATTACAGCTATTTACCGGGTAAGATGCTGAACCTATAAAAAATTAGTATTTATCCTATAGATCAACATAGAAAAAAATTAGGTTTATATGGTTAGAATCTATAATAATTTTTTTTTATAAAATTATTTTATAAGTTAGATTAATAATTCTGCAAATGTTTTAATATTCTAAGGATTTTATATTTTCAAATTTTTTTTAATATTTGAATCTAATTTTAATAAAGATTAAATCACCAGTAAAATTTCAATATTTCTTCACCATTATCTCACCAAATTGAATTGTTTACTTAAGAAAAAATAGGTTATTAATAAAATAAAATATTTAAATTAAATTTTATTTCTCTCAACTAATGGGTTTGGTTGTAATATAATGTGGAACACCACAAATCATAATATATTAAATAAAAAAATTAATTATAGTTTTCTGTTATAAATTTTTTTTGGGATGTATTTTTTCAAGAAGTCCAGATTTGCGAGCATAATGAAACAAATAAAGCTGCACATATCCAGCATATTCACCAAACTGTTCAATACCAAACAACCTTATTTTAGGAACTGATACATCTTTTCCATTAAAGTATAACTCACATATTATCCTCTTAATCCATATGTCCACGGGAAAAGCCTCGCCCATACCAAATCCATATAAAAGAATGCAATCAGCAACTTTAGGCCCCACACCCGGAATCTCGAGCAAGGTTTGGAAAGCTTCCTCATAACCTATTTTCACCATTTCGTTAAGATTAATCTCTTCTGTAACCATATTAGAGGCACTTTTGATGTATTTACTCCGATATCCTACTCCACACGATTTGAGATTATTAACACATTCTTCCAAATTTTTTTCTCCACCACATATTTCTAATTCCTCCACCTCATGCTCAGGCACCTGGAGTATTTTCTCTGGAGTAGGGAAGATGTAAAAATTTCCAGATAAGAACTGGTATCCATCTCCCCATTTTTCTTTCATTAATCGTATTGATCGGTTCCAGCGGATTATTGAATTATTAGCTGAAGAGATAGAAGATATTAAGCATTCAAAAGTGTTATGGGCTTTAAAAAGTCTTAATCCTCGACAGAAGTCGATGGTAGGTTCTAATTTAGGATCATTTAATAAAAATTCATATAAATCATCTAAATTATCATTTAATCCGAATATTTCACTTATATGATTTTTTACAGCATTAATCCTAAATTCTTTGGGTGATTCTACAACAATCTCCAAAGACTCATCCAGTTCATTAGATTTAATTTTAATTAAACAGGGTTTACCATCTACTATAATTAATTCATTAAAGTATCTATTCTTTTTTAACCAAGCAGGTTGTGATGTCTGACCACTATTAATGGTTAAATCGAGATTCAATTGACCTTTAAAATTATTAGAAAGTATCTTAAAATCCTTTTTCACTCAGATCAAATCCTTTATAATCGTTTATAAGAATATAGAATTCAATGGAACCGTAATATGTTGATTAAATTATGTATTATGTAAATAATTTGAAATTATTTTAATGAAATTTCAAATGAAATAATTCAAATTCCTTAAATAATGATTCCTCTTAAAAAAATAAGATTAATTATATTTATTTTCAAATATTTAATAAAATTATTTAAATTAATTTTTATTTTAAATGATAATTAAAAAAAATAGAAATAATTTAAAACAATCCTAGCCTAACTCCTCCGTTATAAATCACATAGATACCTATGATTAATAGGAATCCGGCTATAAGATAACTCCCATTCTTGTTAATCCATTTATTCATAGGTTTAGTGGCTTTTGCAGCGGTTCCAGGCATGATGAAGAAGAAAAGAAGAGGTACTTCTATCACTACTAGAGTTATGATGGTTATCACCAAAATAGAGAAAATGTCTGTAAATAATCCTGCTTTGGTAACTCCAATCTGCCGAGCTGCAGCCAAAACGAATATGGCAGTGCTAAAATTAATCAGAAAGGTTAAAAGACCAACCGTGAAGAATCGACTAAATTTCGACAAATTACTAGCTGTATTCTCCACATTTAAATACTTAAATAATGCACTACCCCCGCTTTCACCACCTTTACTGAAAAGACTTCTTATACCAAGAAGTACTAGAATTGCCCCCAGAAAAAGATCAATGCAAGCTATGGTTTCTGGATCAGAGTGACCAGTAGATGATAAACCATTTCCCAGCAAAATACCGATGAAAACTGTAACCAAAAGAACCGTAATAGCACCAAAATAAAAAGAAAGACCAGCTAACTTAGGATTATCAGTTAAAGACATCATAACCATAAAAAGAGATAAAGCAGTTGGACTAACTGCAGCAGCCCAAGAGAGGGGAATAATCTGGATGAGAAGTTGTGATAAGACAGACAATTAAATCAACTTTTTAAATTCAAATAATTATATATTAGATATCTATTATTTATATAGCCTAATATTTCAATGCACATCATTATTATAATTAGCTACGGGTATTTAATGCAACAAATCCAGTAAATCCAATATAATTTCAAATCATACCCAGTAGTTATAAACAATTCATCTCCACAGAGATCAACCCCGTTGAGAGAAGTATCAATATACAGGGCATGAAAGAGTTTAGATGGTCCATATTGGTAAGATTTTTAAGCTTTCCTGAAGATAAGTCTATTCTTCTATGCTGAGCCATAATTCCAATCCCAAAAGAGGCTCTAAAGCTCTAATAAGTACTACCTGAGGTACTTCCTCCTTCTCTGTAATCACATTGAAAACAATAATTATACCCATGCAACTGGTAGATGTAGGCAAATCCACCCCGTTTATACAGAGGATCCATACGGGGAGTATGTCGACCGCTATAAGAATGGGCAGCCTTATCATAATGCCAAGATAGGCTTCAGTTTCTACAATTCTACCACTACACCATCTTCCGACTTATGGACTAAAATACACCCTAAAAGATCTGTGCAACAATTAAGGTTTCTCGCTCATAAAAAGATCTTTTAACTTTATAGTTAATACTTATTTAGCTCCTGATGCCTGAAACAATCTATAATATGGTCATTGACCATACCCACTGCTTGTATAAATCCGTAACAAATAGTAGGTCCCACGAACTTGAATCCTCTCATTTTCAGATCTTTACTCATTTCCTGAGATTCCTTAGTTGAAGAAGGTACCTCTAGCATAGTTTTCCATCTGTTTTGAATGGTTTTGGCACCAACAAATTTCCAGATGTAAGCGTTAAAGCTCCCAAATTCTTTTTGAATTTTTAAAATAGCCTGGGCATTAGCCACTGCGGCCAGGATTTTGAGACGATTACGCACTATACCTGGATTATTCAGTAATTCTTCAATCTTATGTTCATCATAAGCAGCTACATTATCAATTTCAAAATTATCGAAAGCTTTACGATAGTTCTCCCGTTTCTGTAATATGAGCGTCCATCTTAAACCAGCTTGTGCACTTTCTAATATCAAGAACTCAAAAAGAAGTCGATCATCATGAATGGCTACACCCCATTCTTGATCATGATATTCTATTATCAGCGGATCGCCCCGAGCCCAAGGGCAGCGATTTTTCATATATTATCCTCCTTACAATAGTTAAGTTATTTTTATATCTAACCACTCACAGTACGTTTTATTGAATAGTGTTCCATTTAAGTTGGGGAAAGTGAACTCCATTTCAACTTGCAGTTTCGTCCGTATTATAAAGTTGAACTAATTAATTTAAATTCTTTTTCTCCTCATGTTAAAGGATAATAATCCCACCCAGATTAGGGAAGAGAACACGGAAGCCCATTCTATTCCCGGGATAGGTACAGTAGGGTTAAAACCAGATAGTGCATTCTCATACTCAGGTAAAGAAAGTATAATTACTAATGATAAGTCAATTAAAACTGCAATGATTCCCCAGTAAGCTATCAAATGAATGAATTTGGGATGGTTAAAAAGAGCTATACTCAAAAAAATTATTATAAATAATAAAGATCCAAAAACACCTGAAGCCGCTAAAACATGCAAATTAATGCGAGTTTCAGGAAAAACACCCACACCTATAAGTGAAATAGAAGCAAAAACACCTAAAATTATTCCCATCATCAAGAAGATTTTACTCCATTTCTTGGGAGGATTCCACCGATAAAGACTTCCAATAAATGGTATTAATATCAACCCAGTTATTATGCGGCCTCAATTAAAAAATAATGCTCCAAAATGGTTTAAATTAGTATTTCCCAAATTACTAAGCCAATCATACAGAGGATTATAAGGAGTAGGATATAATGCAACCGATATAAAGGTGAAAATAGTAAATACAAAAACTGCTAATAAACCTAGAATATTGAATGAAGACCATTTGGAGCTCATATTAATAAATAAGTTTTTTTTTATAATAAAAATAACTCCATTTAAATAATTAACATCCTAAGTTAGGTTTCTTTCGACAAATTTAATCAATATATTCTAAAAAAATAATTATTTCTAATGTGGGAAAAAATAAGATAGAATTCTGAAATAATGAATATCATGAGATTAAAATGAGAAGTATCTGTCTGTAAGGTAAAATTTGCTCATTTAAATAAATAAAAAATAGTTAAATAATTTATAAAATTAAAATTATGTAAAAATAAGTTAGTCAATATTTTTGCTATCACTATATAAAGCGACCTATCAGATTTTATGATTTTAAATAAGAATCCAGCTTTTCATTGATATGACTGTAAATTTCTTTAGTAACTCCAACATTCCTAATAAAATCGTTTGAATATCTAATGTCACCCCTCCGAGGATTGTCTTGCCGCATAACATACATACAGATGGCAGTAATAATCATAAGAGGATCCGTTTTTCGACCTTTTCCACCACGATAAAGTTTCCTGAAATCAATTTTAGATATTATTTCCCGAGCCCTATCTTTTTGACCTCCTCTAACAGGTAACAAAACTTCATCACCTTCCTCTCTTTTGGTTAAAACCAGGGTAGGGCTGTGGCCAGTCATCATGAAATTACTAGCCACTATACTCAATAAAGCAAGTTTTTCTTTTAAACGAAAGTCTTCTTCAGCTGTTTTTTCATTGTAAGGCTTGTATCTTTCATATTTTTTTATCTTATTCTCCATCCTCTCGATTTTCGTATTATCATCAAAAAAAATGTGTTTTCGTTTTTTCAAATCTCTCGCCACTACACTTCTATGTTGCAATTATCCTTTCCATTAAATTTAAAAATCATGTAATATTTTATTTTTAATAGTGATATTCAAGATGTTATTGATTTTACAATCAAAAATAAATGTTTTTTTTATATTCGAACAATAATACCATTATCTTTCAAGTAATGCTTAATCTCAGATATAGGGTACTCATTAAAGTGAAAAATACTCGCAGCCAGGGCAGCATCGGCTTTTCCAAATTCAAAAGCTTCATAAATGTGTTCAGGTTTACCAACACCACCACTGGCTATGATTGGGATATCCAGCATATCACTCATGGTTCTGGTCAATGGTAAATCATAACCATCTTTAGTCCCATCACGGTCCATACTAGTAAGTAAAATTTCGCCAGCTCCTCTTTCTTGACACTCTAAAGCCCAGGCTAAGGCATCAATCCCTGTAAATTCCCTGCCACCATAGATACTGCAATCATACCAACAGTAGCCTTGTTCAGTTTCTACAATAATCTTATCTTGGGTTTCTTGAGGATCTTTAATGTATCGGCGTTTGGCGTCGATTCCAATTACACAGGCCTGGCTGCCAACGATCTTAGACGCTTCATTAATCAGATCAGGATTATGTATGGCTGCAGTGTTGGTGGAGCATTTATCTGCTCCAGCTTTAAGCATGTTCACGTAATCTGCAGGCTTCCTGATCCCACCCCCAACACAAATGGGCACGAAGACGTTCTCTGTGGTGGCATCTAATACCTCTGCCATGGTTTCTCTCCGCTCATGAGATGCAGTAATATCTAAAAATACTATCTCATCGGCGCCATCTTCATAATATTTAGTGGCTAATTCCACTGGATCTCCAGCATAGCGAATCTGTTTAAATTCCACTCCCTTAACCACTCGACCATCAGGCACGTTCAAATCACAGTCTAAGCATGGTATTACTCTTTTCGCCAGCATATATTTCTCCTAAATATTATTAAATTATTAATTCAATTTTTTTATATGAAAATTAGCTTGAATATTTGATCCTTTAATTCATTTTATATATATCTCATTCTTTATGAATGAATCAATACTTATATTAGTTCAACATTTATTTCAATTAAAAATTTACTATAGAGATTTTCTATTTACTTCATTTTTTTTTAATTTTGTTGGTTAATTTTTGGGTAATTTTAGTTATTTGTTTGATTTTTTATATTTTCTGGGGTTTTTTCTTCTTTTTTCCTTTATTTTCC
>JACWMK010000111.1 GCA_015661405.1 Methanobacterium sp. | reverse complement strand
ATAGTGTAAGTATATGTTGCAATTCCATTCGAGTTGGTGGTTCCAGATCCAACTGGAGTGGTTCCGTTATTTACATAAAAGTTAACAGTTGCCCCGATTACAGGATTATTGTTATTATCTGTTAAAGTCGCTGATAAGTTCACTGTGCTGCCGACGATTCCTGTTGAATTATTCACAGTTAATTTAGTTGGTATGAGTGTATAAACAGATGCTAAACTAGTGATATTTTGGTTATCATATTCATTTTGGAAGAATCTAGTTGCATTATTGGTAGTATTAAGTCCAATCATTGAAGAAGTAGCGGTTCCCGTAATAGTTAATGTTGCACTTGATCCGCTGGCGAGTGTAGGTATAGTCCATACTCCATTGAAATAGGTGGATCCAGTTGAATTAGTATAAGTTACTCCACTTAATCCCGTAGGTGCAGTATCATTAATCATTATACCGGTGGCGGTGGTTGACCCAGTGTTTGTGGCGGTGACAATATAAGTTACAGTATCGCCCACTTTAACGGGACTGTTAACTGTTTGAGTTAATGTTACATTAGCAGTGGTAGCGTAATTAAGAATTGATGTAGCTGATACAATGTTTGGTAAAACATTAAGTGCAACCAGGTTCTGTAATGGGCTGGTTGGATTATCATATAATAAATTACCATAATTTCCACTAACTTGTCCAGTTACACTAATACTAGTATTATTACCATTACTGGGTGGAGTTAAAGTTACAGTAACTTGACCTGAAGAATTCGTAGTGCCAGAATTACTGCTTAAACTTCCACTACTGGTACTGAAATTAACAGTAACACCAGATAATGGATTACCATTTTGATCATAAACTGTAGCCGTTACAGTTTCAGCTTGGCCATTAGGTACATTAGCAATCCCCGGACTTAAAATAATTGAATTAGGATATAACATATCCTGTGTTTGGTTAATAATAGTTAAAGCCAAATTCCGGACAGTACTATTACTACCAATCATAGCATCCTGTGAATAAGTCATGTATTGATAACGTCCAGGATAACTTGTATTAGTTCCGGGATATGCTCCATATTCTGCTGTAGAATAATACCAGATTGCACATTGAATAGCAGCAGCTTCGTCATTACTAGTAGCTGAGTAATGATTTATAATATAAGTCACTGCACTCCAATCCACCTTTGTAGGTAAAGTACCCGTTGTCCCGGGTAAAGGACCATTAATCCATAAGTAATCATTGATTGAAATAGGAGTGTAAAGATCAATACAGTAACCATCATAGGTTTTACTATTAGCTGATAAATCAATTACACCTGCAAAATATAAATTGTCACTATCTGGTGCATAATTAATATACAAATTATAATCTCCATCACCAATACCAGTCAACTGTGCCTCTTGTACTGTTAAGTTAAAGTTACCAGTACCATAATAATTAGGATCCGTAGAATTACTGCTTTTAGCTACCGTTACAGTTTGAGTTACACTAGTACATCCAGGATAACTTGCAGTAACATAAAAACTCGTATTCGTGCTATAAAAATTTACAGAGTAAAAACCATTTTGATTAGTAGTGGTAGTAGCTAGAGTTCTACCAGTTGTAGAATTAATAGTTACAGTAGCATTTGCCACCGTTTTATTATTATAATCATAAATGTATACAGTACCATTAATTATAGGATCTCCAGCATGCGTTGTTGAATTTTTAGTTAATGTATTATTAGAATGAGTAGTTGTTGCAGCGGCTGATGTGCCACAGAATGTTATTGCAAGTGCAAAAAATAGTAAAATTAGTATTAATTTATTTTTTAATTTATTCAAATTTTTCCGTCCCCCCGATATTTTATATATTTTACTGAAAATTTTTTTTTAAATGTAAAAAATTTCATAAATGTGCAAATTCACAAAGATGATTATAATAATATTAGTAATCATATAAAGTTTTCCTATTTAAAATAGTGGATTGTGATGTTTATCACAATAAAAAGATTCTCTCGGATTTGATGAGAAATTCCATGGTAAACCACGCTATAATAAAAATTTAATAATTATTACTACTTTCAATTTAAATTTGAACTAAACAGATACATTTTGTATTATATCACAATAAAAAAATGGAAAAACTAAGCTTAGAAATATATTTAATTTCAATTAAAAATCATTAAAATGAAAATTTACAATAATTAAGCTATTAAAACCATTATTTAAAGGATTAAATATATTTATATTAAATTTAGATTAAAAAAAAAGATTTAAAACATTATTCTATTTTCAATTATTCACATTAAATATCCCAATACTTTTATAGTTTTTAATATTAAGAAGCCTGTGCACTAACACTGATTAACTGTAAACTATAATGATCAGTCTGATTATTCGGATCATTAAACTCAAAGTAAAACTCCATTTCACCACCCGCAGGCACCGGGCCATTCGAATAATAATAAGGAGTATCATTCACCGCAAGTACAGTATTATTAACATCATATATGGTAGCTTTCATCTTCAAATCATACGCATCATATACATTATTGTTCTTTACGAATCCATCAATATAATGATAATTAGTCCCATTATACTGATAAGAACCATTCGTTACATTATTCACTATACTCATATTACTTAACGAAATAGTCTTCTCTCCAAAAGTACCATTCGTAGCAGTTTTACTAGTGCAACCTGAAATAGAAACTATAACTGCAAACAATAACAACACTGCTAATAAAGATTTAGTAGTCATTTAAGGTATTCACGTCCTAAATTCTAAAAAATTTTATTTACACATATTTTAATTAGGATTTCTTAAAACATTAATTTTCTTTTAATATAATATAATATATTATAATAACTTATTGCAATTAATTTGAATCATATTATATTATAGGTTCAATGAAGCAGAATTAGAATACAAATATATAATGATTCCATAAGAAGATAAATTCAAATAATATTGAACGCAGAAATGATAGCAAATCCTTCTCAAAAATCAGAAGAAAAATAATTAAAGAATTTATCCTTCCATCTTCTAATAAAAATTCTTAAACTAAATTATATTTTCTTCAATTACCTAAAATGGATTTATTATTTACCATATTCACTATGAATCATACGAGCCATAGAATGCAGAATGATTCCAGTAAAAGCAATAAACAAACCCCCTAAACCAACCATAGCTGCCATAACAGTTGGAAGTAAATTAGTCATAACATGATCCACATATTGGCTGAAGAAAAATAAACCTAACATTGAACCAATAACGATAAGAATCACCCCTGGAATGGTGAAGTAGTATAATGGTCTGTTAAACTCCATATCCTGAATGATCTTCACTAACACTCCCAAACCATGACTTAAAGGGTTTTCTGTATGATTATTACCATTATAGTAATTTGCTCCAATTTCCACTTCCATTATTCTTGAACCAAAATTAGCAGCTTCAGCTAACATTTCACTTTCAATGGAAAAACCTTTTTGATTAAATCTGAAGGCAGGAATAGTATAAGATGCAAAGGCTCTAAAACCACTTTGACTATCCGTAACTTTAAGCCCACTATTAAGATTAGTAACATTATCCAATACACTCTGACCTAACCTCCGATAAACCGGTGTATCATCATCATTATTTACGAGATAACGGCTGCCATTAACAATATCAGCATCACCATTAATAATCGGTTTTAGTAATTTAGGTATCTCCTCCGGATTATGCTGACCATCACCATCCAATGTAACAACGATATCTGTATCATTAATGGAATCAAAACCTGTTTTAAGGGCAGCTCCCTTTCCCTTATTTTTGGAGTGTTTAATAACCTCAGCCCCTGCAATTTCAGCTATTTCAGCAGTTCGATCTTCACTACCATCATCAACCACAATAACCTGATCAACATGTTCCAAGGTACATATAACCATACTGCCAATGGCTAATTCCTCATTGA
>JACWMK010000045.1 GCA_015661405.1 Methanobacterium sp. | reverse complement strand
TCGCTAGGTTGTATTATTATTGTTTGAGAGTGTTTAGTTGCAGGAGGTTGTAACAGAAACAGGTGAAGATATTTTTAGTATGTGTTCTAAGAGTCTTGGTGACTTTAACATGTCCAGACTTGAAAATATTTTTGATTACAGCATACAGTCGTTCACCTGGTGCTCTTTTACGGGTTATACGTTTGTTTTGCAATTTTTTTCTAATACTTAGCGGATGACTACGTGTCGCGCGATTCATTGTAGCGTTAAAACCTTTGCAAGATGCTCCAAAGTATCCGCTGTCTCGATAGGTAACTTCTCCAGGTTTACTGAGGTCAATTTGACTATCATGAACTGAGCAGGGGTGGTTTCTATTTCCCTTATTATCATAATCAATATCCATTTTACTGTGTAATTTATACCCGTAATGGGATTTACCACCTTTTTTGGCCCATTCGCCTTCTTTGTTTCGTCTGGTTTTGGCTTCGGGTCCGCGTGGTTCATTAACCCTTTGGTGACCTGGTTCTGCAGTTATGAACGTGGCATTTTGAATAACACCTTCTTTAATCTTCAATTCCTTGGCATCTATCTGTCTTTGTAGTTCTTCCCATATTCTTTCATCTTTACCCGTATCGATTAAACGTTCTCTGAAAGCCCAGACCGTGGAACGGTCTGGAATATTTACTGGGAAACCTAGAAATTTTCTAAACGATATACGGTCAGTAGCTTGTCTTTCAAGCTCAGGATATGATAAACCATATCACGATTGTAAAACTAACATCTTAAACATGACAACTTCATCATTATTAGGCCTACCACCACGCTCAGTGTGATTATCGTACATTTCCCTAATAGTTGGTCTAAAAAATTCCCAATTAATAAGAGGATCAATCTCAGTCAACTTATCACCAAGCCGTTCCACACGAGCATACTCTTTATTCATGAAATAATCACTAAAAGACTTCATAATACTCCTATCAAACCAATAATATTTAGATATAAGTATTTAACATTTAAACCCTCATTTACTAAGAAAACATAAACCAAAAGTTAAAATCAAAAAAAATCAAAAGGGTTTATAGAAATTCTCTATATTTTATTTTAATTTTTTTCTAATAATTAAAAAATTAAAATATAAAAATTATACATTTTTATTAAATAGATCTTAATAAAATTTGGAACTAATTTTATAAATATATCATAATCATCTTTAGTAAATGTTTTGAAGACCATTATGAGCCCTAAATATAAAATTGTAGCTATTACGATTAATAGAAAAAAATTTATGTGAACCAAAAGCAGTAAAAGGCTCACGATTATTGTAGATAATATTGGTTTTAAGACAATTCTTTTAATTCGAATTTCATATATGAATTGTGAAAGATAATAAAAAGAGATTAAACATCCAAGTATTCCAGTAAGTACGGTTAATATAGCGGCCCCTATATAACTATAAGTGGGTATAAATATTAAATTCAAAGTAATGTTGAATATCATACTAAATAAAGTAATTTTAACCATTATATAAGCTTTTTTTATAGACACAAACATTGTTCCGAACATAGACATTAAAAAAAGGAAGGGAATACTCCATATAAGAATTTGAAGGCATAATATAGATTGGTAATATGAATTTTGATAAAGAATCAAAATTATATGTTGAGCCAGAATAGTAATCGCTGCAGCTATTGGTAAACTAATTATAAACAAATATTTAAAAGACTTTTCATACAAGATTATCAATGACTCTTTTGATGAAACATGAAAGTTAGATAAAACTGGGAAAATTGCTCCAGTATAAAGTGTAGGAATGTACATTAAAGAATCAAGAATCCTATAAGATGCACTATAATACCCCACTGCTGTGCTTCCTTTTAATAATTCTAGAAGTATAGTATCTACTCTAGAAGCTATTACTGAAAAAATTAAAAGAATTGAAAGTGGTAACGCTAAAATTAATGATTTTTTCCAATAGCTAAAATGAAACTCTAAGTTAAAAGAATCATATTTCCAGATGAAAATGGTTAAACTAAAGATTAGCACTGCCAAACTGGCAATGAAGTAAATAAATGCAAACCAGGAAACATTAAAACCATGAGATATTCCATAAATAACTCCTAGAAATATTAACATATTATTAATTAGCAAAGTAATAGATTGATATTCCATTTTTTCATATGATTGAAATAATCCATAAAATAATTGAGAAAACCCATTAGCAACCATTGATAAACCGATAATATAAACAATATTTAATGTTTGATGGGAATATCCCAATAAATTTACAAATAATACTAATAAAGAATAAGTTAAAATTGATAAAATAATTTTAATGGGTAAGAAATTTCCTATGAACTTTTTTTCTAATGATTTATCTTTGGATAATTCTCTTGTAAGCAGAGTACTCAATCCTAAATCTCCTAATACTCCGAAAATTAAAATCAAGGCAATTGCAAAGGATAATACTCCAAAACCAACAGGTCCTAAATAACGTGCCATGTATATTGAGTAAAAAAAGCCTAAAATGCAAGCTATAATCTGTGCTGAGAATAGAATTCCAGTGTTCTTTGCGATTCTTTGAACAGTATTCATATATTTATTCTTCCTCTAGGTGAGTCTTTAGCATTTGTAAATCAATATATAAGAATAATCATAATTTTTGAATTAAAAAAAAATATTATAATAAATATTTATTATCTTAAACATATTTTCAAATTTTAACTATTTTTAATTAGATTAAATTCATTTAATAATAATTATATGTCAGGAAATACCTCTAAAATTTAAATTTAATCTAATTTTTATATAAACTATTAAAATAAGACTGTATATTCGCATATAAACACGTAGTCATACATGTGTTTAGCTGATTATAGAGAACATTTAGTAATGATATTAATAAATTATTTATTGTTATATTATGATTCTACAAAATCATTTATTCATAATAATTTATAAAAAAATTTTGTTATAATCTTAAATATTTTAATTGAATGAGAGAGAGAGAGAGAGGACGAATGATTAATAATAAAAATCATAGTACTTTAAAAACCTATAAAAAATCATTAAATTATTTATTTAAGCTTAGAGACAGCCGAATAGTTGCCAAAAAATTGCTTGAAATGGGTGATAAGCAAAAAGAATTAATGAATTATGAAAAAGCTATAGAAAACTATATTGTAGCTTTAAAAATCTATCAAGATGAAAAAAACATATCTGGTGAAGCTAAATCCCTTAAATTAATAGGTGATATATGGATAAGTGAAAATAAATATCCTGAAGCTCGTAATTATTATCAGCAAGCTTTAAATAAATACAATATAATTGGAAATCATGAAATGGAAATCAATATTTTAAAATTAATTTCAAGCTGTTATCAAGCAGAAGGATCACTAGAAGATGCTCTCAAAATTCATAATAAGATAAATGAACTAAAATTCAGCTTAAACCAATCTAAAGAAAAACTCCAACCTCTTGAACTTATAAATTCACATCAGATTAATAAACTTAGAAATAAAGTAGATAATATCCAGCCAACAAGAAATGAATCCTTAATTTTAATTTATTTCATATTAATTATATTAATTGCTCAAATAATGTCTACTTACTATTCGATAACATGGGGGATAATTCTTGAATCTTTCTTAATAATAAGCTTAATAATCAATTCAATTTTTACTAAATCAATTAAATTTTCATATCTTTCACAAGCTATGATATTATTACCATTAGTTAATATTATTAGTCAAAATATGGCTGTAATTACATTAAAACCAATTTATTGGTGGGGTATTTCAGCTGTGCCTATTACAGTTGCAACTATTATCTTGATGAAAAATCAGAATATAAGTAGAAGAAAAGCAGGACTTATAATTGGAAATTTGCCATTACAATTAATTATAGCTCTAACTGGAGTAGCATTAGGAATAATTGAATATAATATAATTCATCCTTCCCCAATTTTATTGAATTTTAACCCAATTAATATTATAATAGCTGGATCAATCATCATAATATCTACTGGTTTACTCCAAGAACTAATTTTTCGAGGATTAATTCAAAAACTCGCAGAAAATATTATGGGATACATTTTAGGGATAATTTTTTCTTCAACACTTTTCACTATACTAAATATCGGATGGAATTCTCCAATAAATTTAATATTTATTTTTTTAATATCCTTGTACTATGGATATGTATTTCATATTACACGCAGCGTAATTGGAATAGGAATTTCTCAGGGTCTTTGCAACGTGATTCTATTCATATTATTACCATATATCTTCTAAAAGGTAAAAATACGGGATTATCAAATGATATCTATAATCAATATAATTACACCAATTATGATTAATAATCAAATGATTAATAACATTATTACTATTGTTTTTCTAATAATAATCTTTTCTTTAAGGTATATAATGGGCGGAATTGCTGCAAAGAAAAATCATACAAGAATTTTAGTACAAAATCTGAATCTAGTTTCAATACCACTAATAATTGTAATTTTTAGTATACTGATTTATAAAATCGCATTATAAAATTTAAAAGTAGTCTCAAAGAAATATATAATTTTATTTATTGTATTAAGCCATCCCAATAACCTTTTATAATACATTTAATTGATTTAAAATCCTTTCGTAAAGCATAATTTAAAAGATTTATAATAGTAATTGAAGAAACATAAAATGTAAATAATAATATTCTTATGAATTTTTGATGTTTTTTAAAGAATAATAGTCTATTTCTGTTCATATAATATAATATTAAAGGATTAATTTGACCAGAAAATCCTTCTTTATGATATATTATTGATTTAGGATAAAATACTATTTTATAACCAGCTATTTTTGCTCTAAAGCAAAAATCGGTTTCTTCTAATAATAAAAAGAATTTTTCATCTAATAAGCCTATTTTTTTAATCAATGAAGATTTGATTAAAATACATGCTCCTAATAAACAATCTACATTATTAACTTGGTTAAATTGACCATCATCATTTTCTCCAATTCCTATATTTACACCTATTCCTAATCTCCATTTTATAACTCCACCAGCAGAATTAATAATATTCGGATTATCATAATAATAAATTTTTGGTCCAATTATCCCAATATCTTCATCAACATCTGCAAAATTAACTAATTTAATCAGAAAATCTTTATTAACTATTGTATCGTTATTTAAAATCATTATATAATCGGGTTTAAATAATTTAAATGAATATTTAATTCCAATATTGTTTCCACCAGCATATCCATAATTTTTATCATTTTTAATTAAAATTAATTTTTTGTTCGATGTAATATCTGAGAACATATCTGATAATGATTCTATAGAATTAGATTCATTATTAATAAGTTCTAATACCTGTATAGGCTTTTCAACACCTTTATTAGATGAAATATTTAATAATCCATCACAATAATCTTTAATCTTCTCTATAGAATCATCATTAGAATTATTATCTACAATAACTATATTGAAATTATCATATTCTATTTGATAGAGTGATTCTAGACATTCAATGGTATTTTCCCAACCATTCCAATTCAATACGATAATAGATACATTGGGAAGCATAATAAAAAAACCAGGATAATTTAATGAAACTTATTTATTAATAATCTAGTTTAACTCTTTACTTATAAAAAGATTTAAATTTTAGATTTAAATTCTTAATAGTTATCTAAAATTTATTGGTGTGTCTTAATTGATGAATATATAGAATAAACTGAGAATATTAATAAAAAAATTTAATTAAAGATAAAAAAATTAGATTAACTTAGTTAATTTAATAAATTGTAATACATTTATTTTTTATTGTATAATCTGGTTAGCAAAATCATGATAACCAAAACAACAACCCCAATAAATCCCCATATAATAAAAACTTAGAATAAAGTTTGGGCATGTCTGGTTAGAATTGATGATTTCTTTATCATAATCTTTGCAGTCCATCATATTTTTCATGAATATTAGTTATCTATTTTTTATTATTTAAATTTTCTTAAATCAGTAAGAAAAGAATTTATGTAAATATTTATAAATCATGTTTTTTTATATTCTCTTGTAAATTAAATAAGCTATTCCACCAATGATTAATGAAAATAAAATAACTAAAACAACAATACCGTTAAATCCAAATATAGTATAAACTGCTAGTGAAATACCAAGAAGAGTTAAAGATATGAAATAAGAGAGAACTATTATAGTTAATAGAATATCTTTCGCATCCATTTTACGTGTATTTTGGATTTTTAAGATGTAATTCTTCATCATTTTATTTTAAACCTTAAAAATGTTTTATTAAAATAAAATTCTAATAAAAAAAACTATATAGTTATATATTAACTTTTATGTTATTAAAATCGTATTCTAAATATCTGGCCTTAAATTATTAATAAAATATTAAAAAAATTTTATCAGAATTTTATTAACATATTTCAGTTTTTAATTCTATATAAAATTTTTTACTGAAAACTAAATCATTAAAAAAAACTGTATTTTGAAGCAAAATTAATTAAAATAGTTGAAATAAAGTTAATTAAAATAGTTTCAAAGTGAAAGGTGAATGTTTTTTTATGTTCTTAGTAGCTCAAAATAATTTTCAATTAATAATAGAATTCGCAATATTATTAAATATTATAATTATACTATTTTTAAATATAGTTCCTTTAACTTTAAGTATAGTACTTTTATTTGCTTTAATAATTAGCGTTGTTTTAGCACTATTATTTGGATTTGATTCATTATTATTGATTTCAAACTTGAAATCTCATGAATTCACACACCCTTATGGTGCTATAGCTATATTATCTATAGTGACCTGTATAGCTGCAATTTGCATGATGGATAATGAGGGATTCAACCCTAAAAGTTTAAAAATCTTTACTTTACTACTTATAATTCTTATAACACTGGTTGGAGGTACTGTCCACAGAGATTTCTTGGGTATGTGGATTTTTGGGCTTTTAGTTGGATTCTTAATCTTATCCAAATCATTCCGCCGGAAATCCGTGCTAACCTTTAAAAGAATCATATCAGTAATAATAGTATCCTTAGTTGCCTTCGGGTTTTTCCAAATTTTATCTACAATATTAAATTTACCCATAATAAGTCCACTTCTAAGATTAAGTAGACTTGATCAGAACTCAGTATCCAGTATTAAGATGGTAATACAAAATACTTATCTTATTGGCCATAATCCTGCATCCGCTTATTTAGCTAATTCTATAGGATTCGTGGATGGTTACATAGCTTTACCATTAACTGTAATCACACATTTAAATTTACCTTTCCCGGAATTCTATGGTATTTTATCGAACAGACAAGATGTTATTAATTATTTCGTGCCTGGAATATTAGGTTACAGTTATGATTTCGGATACATCATAATGTTCATATTCATAGCATATGTTATAGGAGTATTACTAATAGGATTTAAAATACTTGAAATATATCGTAGGAACAGAGAAAACGGTGGTAAAAGCTTATTAGGCAGGGAAGCTTTACTAATAGGATCCATAACTGCATTTGCAAGTCAAGCTTGGATCAGGTTCTTCATAATAACCAGATTCATTAATGGTACATCACTAGTAACATTCCTATTCCTCGGCGCCATTATACTGGGACACTTATTCATTATTAACAAAAAATAAGAAGTTTTCTAAATAATAATAAAAAAATAATTCTAATTTCGAAGTAGAATGCTAAATAAATTCCAAATGCTATATTAAATAAAGCAATTGTAATAGTTAATACTTTCCTGTTAATGATTGGTGTCAATTTAGCGCCTAGATAAGCGCCAATAATATATACTGTACTTAAAATTAACAATATATCGAAATCAATAGCGTCTTTGGTAATAGACTATTGCTCCTACTATACTGGTTAACATTACAACTGTCAGTGTAGTGCCCACTGCACGAGCGGGCGATAATTTAACACTGGAAATCAAATATGATGATAAAGGTGTTGATCCACTTAAACCTAAGGCTCCCCCTATAAATCCCATAAAAAATCCCATAAGAAAAAGTAACTTTGATTTCCGTTTAACTGGTACTTGATTGTCTTCATCTGGTTTCCTAAGGCGAATTAAGGAGAATAAACCCACTACTACAAATATTATTACTATAATATATTTAAGTAGTTCCGGTGGAATATAAACAACCAGAAATGCACCACCAATCGTACCTACAGTACCAATAACAGTTAAATGTAGTGATATAACTTATTGTCAATGTTAACGTTTATCCAGTGTTCAGTAACACCACTGATGATATTATAGCTGAAAGTGCTAGTGAGGTTCCAATTGTTATTTCAACGAGTATATCAAAAAAGAAGATTAATAATATGGTCCAATAGCCCTCTCCACCAAAACCCATTGCACCCATAATAAAACTAGCTAAACCAGCTTATAAAGAAAATCAAAACCTATGATAATATAATCATTTTACTAGTCAAACTCGCAGATTCTTAAATAAAAAAAAATTATTCTAATAGAAATTTTTTTTTTAATTAAGTTTGGATGTCACTATAAAACCGGTTCTACCAACCAATTCCCATTTAATATCCTTAAAACTTGCTTTTTCTAATAATTTAATAATTTCAGCTTTTGAATACATTCTAACTTCCCCACCTTTACTATGTGGAAAATATAAATTAAGGAGTTGTCTAAATGGTGATGGTGCATATGGATCAGCTATTAATAATCCTCCACTCGTTTTAAGTACCCTACTAAATTCTTTTAAAACTTTATCTGGATGAGGGTAATGATGGAAGGAGTCTGTGCAAATAACCATATCAAAATTATAATCCTCGAAAGGTAAATTTTCCGAGTCACCTAATCTTAAATCAGCCTGATAACCTAGTTTATCACGTGCTATATCTAACATGTTAGGTGTAAGATCAACCCCGGCAATTTTGACATTATATTTATTAGAAATGACTGATAATAGATTTCCTGTACCGCAACCTACATCTAAAAGATTATTAAATGTAAATTTATCTAATTTATTGAGCACATTATCATAAAGTCCCCGAGCATGCTTACCACTAGAACCGGAATCATAATTTTTAGCTTGTTGATTAAACTTTTCCTTTGATTCTATTTTATAATTATCAGCATTTTTTTTAGACATAGAATTTCACCACTATTAAAAAAAATATTTAAATCAATTTTTTTTATTATAAATATTTTGTAAAAATACGGATTTTTTCAACTGGGATATACGGCTAATTTATTATATTGCTTTAAAATATTTTTGAAGAATATATTTAACTCAATCTGGTTTATTTTATAATATTCACTCCAATCATCCCTTAAAACAATAAATGTAAACATGGGTATTATGATGAAAAAGAATTACTTAACCATAAATTCATTCTCATCATCAATTTCAACCCCTAAACCACGCACATCTTTTAATATACGTTTTAAAATATTATCAAATACATTAAACCCTATAATATCATTGGGAGCTGCCTTAAGAGATTCAGTTAAAATAATTCTAAAAACATTCATATTCTACTTAATATACTCTAAAACCATATCCATATTAGATTCAATATCCTGATCACTTATTAATCCACCCTCATCAATGAGATTATTAATATTAAACCTGCTTATTTCATCCTTTTTATAAGTCAAAAAAATATTCATAATAACTTCACGTAAAATGTTTTCTTTACTATTGAAGTAATAATATAACATTGCTTTATTAATCCTTGCTTCTCTTGATATTTCATCAACTCTTGTGCTATCATAACCTTTCTCAGCGAAAACCTTCCGAGCAGCCTTAAGTATATTATATTTACTACTTTCTGATTTACTCATTCTATAACCAAAATTCTTTTTAATAAAATATATTTAACTTACTATTTAGTTAATTAATTTTTAATATTATAAATTTAAGTTTTTAATAACTATTTAAAGGTTATATTAATCAAAAAGAGTTGTATAACATGATATATAAAGTAAATTGGAGGATAAACCAAATTTAAATCCTGAGAATCAGCAGAAAATTTATCGTATGCCAATACGGTTGAAAATTAACATTTAATAAGATTAAACCAATTAAATATTTTTGATAAAAAAAAAGATTTATAAAAACATTCTCAGAAAAAATTTATATAAAATCTAAAATTGTTTAAGTTCACGTATTAAAAATAACTTTTTAAAAAAAAAGATTAGTAAAAAAAATTTGGAAGGAAATAAAATTCCTTTACATAATAAAAAATTTAATGAGTTGTGGGGTTTATAATTCCAGTAGGAACAATATCTGTGATTTTCCTCATCTTTTTTAATAAACTTTTTTTACCTTTACCTATTAATGCATGTTCTAAAACATCGCTCATGGTTTCCACGGGGATAATTTTAACTTTCTTCTTATACCTATCTTCTATGAAAACGTCTTCCATATTAGTTTCAGGAATCAGAATAGTTTTAATACCAGCTTCAGCTGCAGCTTCTATTTTACCAGTTACTCCACCTACAGGGAGAACATCTCCCCGTACACTTAAAGAGCCTGTAAGAGCTACTGACTGATCAACGGGAATATTCTCCAATGCAGAAATTACAGCAGTAGCAACGGAAACACTGGCACTGTCACCTTCCACACCATCATAAGCCTGCAAAAATTGGATGTGTATATCATGATTAGCTATATTAGTACCCGTATTCTTCTTAATAAGTGCACTGACATTAGTTACAGCTTCTCTAGCAATTTCACCCAATTTACCGGTAGCAATAATTTTACCTTCCAAACTACTCTGTGCCGGTGCAGCCTCAGCAGCTATAGGTAAAATAATTCCACTTCTATCTCCTACTATTGCTAAACCATTCACTCGTCCTACTTCTACACCTTCAGATTTGAATATCCTATATTTTTTCCTTTGCACAATGTAACGATCAGCTATCTGCTGTTCCAGAGTTCTAGCTAATCTTTTAGCACTTATAACATGATCTAATGTTACAAATTCTGCTCCTTCACCCTTCGCTATGTCACCAGCAGCCCTTACAAGACCGCCTAAATCTCTTAATTTAAGAGTTAGAGAATCTTTTTTACCTGCTCTTCTTTGTGCTTCTCTAATAATCTCAGCTACAGCTTCCCGGCTGAAGTGTGGAATCCTACCATCTTTGGTAACTTCCTGAGCAACAAATTGAACGAGTTTATCCCGGTTCTCTGGATTATCAGGCATGGAATCCTTCATAAAAACCTCATAACCATAACCACGAATCCTGGAACGTAAAGCTATGTGCATTCCTTTTAGAATCTGTATATTACCAGATGCAACTAGAACAAAGTCACAAGGGACTGATTCAGTTCTTACCATGGCTCCACTACTGGTTTCGCTTTGTCCGGTTATGGAGTATGTCTTCTCCTGCATAGCGGTTAAGAGTTCTTGCTGGGTTTTCATATTCATTGTTCCAATTTCATCAATGTATAGTACACCCTTGTTAGCTTTATGTATCATACCAGCTTCCACTCGTTCATGAGCAGGTGTCCCTAATCCACCAGATTGATAAGGGTCATGTCTAACGTCACCTAATAAGGCTCCAGCGTGAGCTCCGGTAGCGTCTATAAATGGAGCGTTTTTATGTTTATCATTATTTACTAATAATTTAGGTACCATTACAGAGGTTCGTGGCTTCATCTGTTGAAGAGCTAAAAATACTATTCCTGCAGCAATTACAGCAACTAAGTATTGTTTCAATGCGAATCCTGCTATTAAGATTAACCCTATTATAACAATCATCAACATGTTCTTTTTCTCTTCTTCACTCTTAGCTTTCATTTTATAATTTGCATGCACTTTGAATCCTTCACCTGAAGGCATGGCTCCAATTAAGGGGTTATGATTATCCTCTGCATTAGGGTAAACGAGTACATCTTGAAGTTCTTCTGGCGGTAAGAGTTCTGCCATTCCTTTAGCTAGCATAGATTTACCTATACCTGGCTCACCAATTAAAAGCACATTCCTTCTTTGTTTAGCTGCCTTTTTAACGGTTTCAGTGGCTTCTTCCTGACCAATAATTTGATCTATAATCCGGTTTGGTACTTTTATATCGCCTGAAGTTTTATAACTCTTGAAATCAAGAGTTTCTTTCATTGTATTCGTTGTATTAGAACTTATATTTGCCATAATTCATGACAACCTCCCTTTATTCGACATTTAAACAAAATAAATCATTATTTGTTTTATTAGTTTGATATACTATATTTAATATAAAGTTTATTATATATGAACATAATTGTTAAATGAAAAATTAAAGTAAATTTTTGTAAGAAAAAAAATTTGGAAATTATAAAGATTAACTTTTTTTAAATTAGGAAATTTAATTAAATTTATATTCAATTCTTATTTCAATATTTTTTTGAGAAAATATATCCTAAATTATTTAAATAAGCTCATATTTTATTCTTGATGATATATTTGTAATCAATTTTTTTTGGTGAACCTCACGCCTAACTCGAATGCTTTCTCACAGTCAATGGGAAACACTTCTTTACGTCTTTTTGTTTTTTCTTCCACATTGAAGGATGATACGTACTTTGAATAATCATCAAATTGATAAGTATCCGTAACTACCAGGGATTCTGACAGTCCAAAAAGCCTGCTTAGAAACATTTCATTAAGTTCTATATGCTTGTCTATACTTAAATATTTCATAAAGCTTTCATTAGCACCCATAGTATATATAAAACCAACTGGTAACTGTTTAGAAAATAAGGAGGAGTGATCGGTATCATAAACTAAATACGGGAAAGCTAAACGTTCAATGAAGGACCTCATCTCACCAGTTACTGTACCAAAATAAATAGGTGACCCGAGAATTAATGCATCAACATTCCCAATATGATCTAATAATGGTGATAACTCATCTTTAAATCCACATCGCCCATAGGACTCCCCATTCTTTAATTTACAAGCAAAACAGCTTGTACAGCCTTTAAAGTTAAGATCATATAAATGTATAAGTTCCGTCTCAGCTCCTTGAGAAGAAGCACCTTCCAACGCTTTATTTAACAATGTTGCAGTATTCCACTGTTTCCTAGGACTTCCATTAATTGCTAATACATTCATTTATTTTCACAACCATTTTAATTTGTATAATAATTTTTTTTATTTAAAAATTAAATAGGGACTGTTTTATTGGAAGTGTATAGAGTTTATTACTGTTGTGAAACACTTGGAATCGTCAGTATCTGAAATATTTGAATTTGATGATTTAATATCTAACCAATATACATTTGGTCCATTATAAATAAACCCGCCAATAACGCTGCCGCCTTGTGGATTTAAACTGTCATTGTACCAAGTTATATTATAACCATTAGCTGTAGTATTATTATTTATGATATTAGCATATTCTGGATATAGGACTAACTGCTCATGTGCTTGACTGTCAGTAAGTAAGCTTAAAAAACCGGCATTAAATGTATTATTAACATTTGAATCTGTTAAATACACTTGAATACGGCTGCTGGTTGAATTATCACTAGTTACATTCCAATTACTAGGATAATCAAATGAAACATATGCATTACTAAACGTTTTAGTAGTATTCATGGGTGTATTATGACTTCCCAATAACGTTACACCACCCCATATTAAAACTAACACAACCAATAAACCAATTATACTTAATACAATTTTTCTCAACTATTTACATCCCCATTTTTCTAATAATAATATAAAGATAGTTATAAGAAAGTTTATTTAATATTTTCATTTTAAACTAAATTATTATTAAACTTCAAATATCAAAATAAAGTGTTTCATATATACTTATTATCTAAATATAACTATTTTAATAAAAAATTATCCTTGTTATTCATAAATAATTTAAATGAAAAGAATTTATAATTTTTCATATAAAATCTAATAATTAATATTAATAAATTTCTTTTGAAAAATAATATTATTAATTTATAAAAATTTACAGTAATAAAAATTTTAATGGATTTAAATTGTCTTATTAATTACTTGGATTTGTTTCGCATTAGTTAAATTTAATAATGTCATAGTAATGGTTTCACCCATCTGTTGAATATTATTTAAATCCAAATAATTACTAGTATCACTACTATCCATTGGTGAAACATCGAAGGGTTGACTTTCAACCTCCACTACTGGCACATTATTATTATAGAAAGGATAAGTATCGCTGGGATAAGCATCAGCACCAATACTAGCCGGAATAACTAATGCATTATCATTTTTTAATATCAAATTAATTAATGCCAGTGATCCATTAACGGTTTATGGAATACTGCTTTGTCCAATCGGGGTTACACCGTTACCAGCACCCACAGCAACCATATCAATCATAGCATCAGTATTAACAATTATATCAGGGAGCTGATCTACAAATTCGTCTGAACCATTATACCATAACTCTTCAGCACCAAATCCAATAAGTAAAATTGTTTCATTAGGTTTAACACTTTCACATAATAATTGAGCCATTTCCATTTCTATTCCCGCACCTGTCGCATCATCAACAGCACCTTGAGAAGAACCAGGTGAATCAATATGACAACCCACGATAATACATAACGATGCGAATTCGTTCATTAATCATACCAATAACATTATAAGTGTACTGACCATTACCTAAATCTACTTTCTCCTTTATTAACACTCAATCCACTACTCTGGAATTGATTCACCATAATATTCGCAGCTTTTAATTCAGCAGCGTTACTATCATAATGTGGGCATAATTGACAAATATTCAATGCATTCGAACCATTAAAATTCTGAGCCACCGTTGATGCATTCAAAGGAAGCAAATTAACCTCTGTTTTATTATTTTTGAATTTTTAATTATTCCTTTTGCAACTCTTTTAAAAGTTCGACGGAACGTTCATATGATTCTGTTACCCCTGCTTCCATACCTGTTTTAATCATTCCATCCCTGTCTTCAATAGACTGGAAAATAGATATGTCAATAGCTTTGGTTTTACCATCAAATTCTTCGAATGTTACCGTTTCAAGTAACACATGACCGGGCATTCCTTCCCATTCCATTGTACGAGTAATTCGTTCCGGTGATTGTACATCATGAAACACTCCATGGAAAATAAAGTCATTACCCTCAAGGTCACGCTGAATAACCCTCCAAGAACCACCAGTTTTAACATCCATCTTCTCAATAGTGGTTTCAAGTATTCTAGGACCCCACCATCGGGGTATAAGCTTTGGATCTGTATAAATTTTCCATACAAGTTCACGTGGTGCATCAAATATCTGTGTTACGGCAATCATTTGTTTATCAGGTTCAGCCGAGAATTTAACTTTTGACATAATTTTTTTCAACCCCTAATTATTATTTTTAGAATTCAAATATTGAAAAAAAACCAATTCATTCCGGATTCACTTTAAATAAACTTATTATAGTTTAATTCACTTAATATTATAGTTTTGTGATTAAATAAAATTTTGTTTAAAAAAAAAATTTCGTTTATATAACAGTTGGTTATGTAAAAATAACAAATAGATAAATATTAGAGAACATTAAAATTGTTATGTTAACTTATAAAAAAAAAATTTTTTATTCGTAATGAAAAGGTGCATGATAAGCCTGGGAAATTGTAGGGGATCTTATTTATAAATGTACTAATGAATGCTGATAATTCAAAAACTTGAATTTAAAAGAATTGACGAAAAATATGTTAAATAAAATTTTTTTTATAGGAGAAGGTGATTATAATGGCTAAAGAAATAAAACAAGTAATAGTGGGCATAACCCGAGAGGGTGATATAGTTGTTAAAAGTGGAAGAGGAAAGATGTATTCTGTTAAACTAGCAGCTGATGTAAAATTCGGTTGTGAAGATCTATTCAAAGATGTAGAAACAGAATTATACGCAACTATAGATACTGAAGTTCAACCTTGGGAATGTATCTTGATTCAATAAAAAAAAATAGATATTTTTTTCTAATTTTTTTTTTATAGGAAGATAAACTTAAAGATGGATAAGTTATTAGAAAGGAATTTAATTTACCAGAAAATTGGAAATTCATTAATTATTATTAAAGATTTGAAGAATAAATTTTTAATTGAATATTTTTATTGTTTGATTAATAAAACAAGAAGCATAGAAATAATTTCAATAGTTAAATAAATTGAAATAAAATTTTCTAGATAAAACTTAAAAAAAATTGTAAATTATTTAAAAAATATGTACTTAAATTATTTTACTCTCTTTAAAAAAAAATATTAAAATATAAATTAACTTCTCAGAATTAGTTTAAATCCCTAAAATTAGTTTCTTTTTCTTATCATAATCTTTATCATTAATAAATCCTTTATCTCTTAATTCTGAGAGTTTTTCTAATTGTTGCACGGTATCATCGCTTAAACTAGATTTATCATCTTCAATTGACTGATCCATATTTCCGGGATCATCCTGACTACTAGCCCTTCTCATACCCCGTCTTCTACCTCTTCTTCTATCTCGTCTAAAAATTCCGGGCATTTTATAAAAATCCCCCTTGTATAGAGTTTTTATTCCTTTAATGTTTCTGATAATTCATCTATAATATCCTCTAATTCATCTTTATTTTTCTGAATTACACATAAAGAATTCACTAACACATCTCTAAGTTCGTTGGTAATCACCACTCCCCACATTTCATCTAAATAATTTAATAGAGCTTCTAGATTTTCGGGAGAGTCTTTATTATCTTCAACACTCTCTTTAACAAGCTGTACGAATGATTCAAGTTCAACATCTAACGTGAAGAGGTTTTCAACAGTTGCAAATAAGCGAGCTTCAATTTCATCCTGTAACTCTTTTTTAAGTAATCCTTCTTCTGTAATTATCAAATCAACTCTTGGTTCATCATTTTCCATTTTACAAATCTCTCCCTAAAATTATAGCTTTTAATATTATAAAACTTAATTTACAATTATGAATTTTAATTCCTAAATACTTATTGAATTAAAAAAAAAGCAATTATACTATTACTTTGAGAAAAATATTATACTAAAGAGAATATCTATTTACTTGATTTTTTTCTTTTAATTTTTCATTAAAGTTTTTTTGCAAATATTTTTGGAGATTTTTATACAAATTTTCTTTTTTTGCCTTTGTTTTTTGCCAATTTGT
>JACWMK010000110.1 GCA_015661405.1 Methanobacterium sp. | reverse complement strand
GTGATGTTTGTTTCTCTCAAGTTGATTCACTTTTTAATAAACAATTAAGTCTTATTAAATCTCTTCAAATCTACAGTACTAATGAAGAGGAAAGACCTGAAATTTCAGCTATTCCTGAGGAAATGATGGTTAAAAGCGTGCTTGAGCCATTATCAAACATACAGAGGCTACAAATACTTAAATCAATGGCTTCCGATACCAGGACCTTTTCTGCGCTCTCTCAACTAACTGGGTTGAGAGGTGGTAATTTACTTTTCCATATACAAAAACTGGTGGATTGTAACCTTATACTGCAGAGACATGAACGAGGTGATTATATGATTACCGAGAAAGGATTTAATTTGCTTATAATGCTTGCTGATTTTCAAAAATTACTGGATAAAATATAGAATATAGATAAATGTTATTATTACTAGGAAAAGAAATAAAAAAAATATATTATTTTAAGAATATTTTAATTTAAAAAAATTTTTTTAGTTTCTAAATTTAAATACATAGAGTGCTATCCCTACAATCACGATAATTCCAACTATTAATTCCACTATGTGAGTCGTTGTCATAATTTTTAACCTCCTATAATTATTAATTATTCTTTTTTTATAAATTGAATATATTCAAAACATTTAGTATAAATGGTAAACCGATATTAGCTTAATATAAATTCGAATTTTATTATTCCAATACCAAATATCCTAATATTAATTTTTATTTTTAGGTTTATAAAATAATATTGACACAAATATTTATTCCATTAAAATAATGGGAAATTATCTCTTCTAAAGTCTCATTCCTTTAGCTACACGTTTCCTGAATTCTGCATCAGCTTTAGTTAAATTACTAACTATTAACTCTTGTATGGGTTTAACAGCATTTTTTTTAATGAGTAAGCGATATTGTCAACTAAATGATCTAGGTCAATTTTTCCAAGTGAATGGTATCTTTCCCTGCCTGTTCAAAATCATTAGTTAACTTGATTTTCTGACTTTTTATAACCCCTTCGATACGTTGATCTTACATAGGTGTGGTGATGCCTCACTATGCAATCTATTTGCCCAATGTATTAGGTTCATAATTAACCGTTCCTCATGCATAATGAGCGTATTGCATAGGTTCATCACGTTAATTATTACTTAAAAAAAAAGGTTAAAAAAAATTATTATAAAACACCGTAAAAAATTTATTTTTTCAATAATATAATAAATAATTAAGTGATTTTTTTAATTAAAAAAATATTTGAGATTTTAGGGGAGGAATAGTTAAAAATGGATAAAAAGAATCAAAAAAATACCTCAATTTGGAAATCATAATGGGATGCAAACAAATAAAAACTCGAAGAGTGTTATACGTCCTACATTCATGGAAGGACCAGATACACAGTTAAAGTTCAAGCACAAGCAGCTCGTGATCATCCTGAGGTGGCAGAAGGTTTTGCAAAGCTTTTAGATCAGCTGATGGATATTGATGAGGACAAGATCAAGGAGATGGATAAGGCTGGTATTGATAATCACCGTTGAAACACATGTTCTCGCTGATGTTTTCATAGTCCTCTAATGACATTTCCACAATTTCTGAACAGAATACTTCAAATTCGTATCCGTGAATAAAATAGAATTTTTTTCCTCCATCTTCTAGTCTTAAAAACTTTGATATTTCGAAAGGATACTTATTATCGTATCTTTCATTCAATCTAAGCATATAATAATCGTGATTGCCTACAACATAATGAATTTTCTTAGCATTAAGATTATCAAGTTTTTCTAGAACATCATCATTATCAATGATTATTTCAGCTTCATTATGTCTCCAGAAATCAAATAGATCCCCTAATAAAACTAAATGATCTAATTCTATAGATTTAATACTATCCAAAAAATCAATGAAATCCTTCTTATTACAATTTTCATATCCCAAATGGATATCCGATACAACTAAAATCAATCATAAAACCCCCCCTAAACATAATTTAAAAATAAAAAATTCTTTCTTTTCCATATGATTTAATATGATATATCACAATTATTTATATTTTTTATCATATTTTGTGATTTTTGATTACATTAAATTAATTATAAAAAACCTGGCAAAAACAAGATTATTCCAAGAAACTTTTAAAGATTACTGCAAAAAGGCATTTGAAACGGGAGCAAGGCTTGCAAAATCCGTCAAAGAGTAATAAAGTGAACAAAACGAAATATTCATGTACAATTCTTTTTTTTAACATATAATTAGCTGAAGTGGGGGAATTCTTAATTTAGAACTATTTTACATTTCTAAGTACAATTTAATACATTCTTAAATTGAAGTATACTTAAATCAGTCCTCAACTCAGGATTCACATTATAAAGTTCAATTATAATAGTAAATAACTCAGTTATAAGATTCACAAATCATCTATTTGAATAACCAATCCCTAATACCTTCATGCATTCTAAAATAATCATCTTTTCCATACATATTAGTTTATCACCTATTTTAAGTCCCCAAAAATCAGAGGATTCGTAGAGTGTGTAGGTAAGTATTAGCTGCTTTCTCCTCCTCGTTGAATGCACCTAATGGAATGATAATGGTCCCCGTTGATCATCCATTATATCCCACTTTTTTGAATGAATACGTTAGTTTTGATGAAGGTGAACATGATGATATGCTTGATGCTGATGATATAGTTAGAAGATTAATTTTAAATCCTAATGAATATGTGGAATTACCTACATGGTAGAAAAATGGATTTTTTGATAATCCTAATAAGATTTGAGGAATTGTTTTTTCTACATTTTTTTATATTTTTTTTTAGCCTGAAGTTTTCTCCTGGTTTTTTAGCTTCAGTGGTAATTTTTCTTTCTTAATTTGTATATTTTATTCCATTAAAAAATGTATTAAAAAATATTTTTCTTTCTTTGGTCTTTGTCTGGATAATGTATTGAACTGTAAATAAAAAATGAGCCGAAAAAAAGTCCAAAATATATTTAGGAGGTAAATCGTCTAATATTTTATTTTTAATACCATCTTCTATTAATTCTAAAGATTTTTTTCCAAAATCACTTAATTTAGCTTCGGTATCTTCTGTATGATATGGTGATAAATCAAATTGCATAATAAATTTAAATTTATCGGGATTATTCACTCCCCATTCCACGTTTTCCATCCAAAACTTTTCTAAAGATTCATAACCCACTGAAGATTTTATAAGATCCTGAAAGATTACCAAACGTTGTTCCTTTATGGAGATGCCTAGATCTCTAATCAAATCAACCTTATTCTCAAAATAATAATAGATAGTCCCAGTTGCAACGCCTGCTTCTTTAGAAATTAGAGCAATTGATGTATTATCTATACCTTTTTCGATAAATAGCTTCAATGCAGCTTCAAGAATTCTCTCTTTTTTATCTTCTAAAACCATTTTTTACCACAATTTTTATATATCTATTTATTAACTCATTTTATTTGCTTCCATATCAAAGAATGTGTCTATAATCTGTTTCCAATAATTTCATAGCTTCAGGATATTCAATTACAGTCATGTTATCAAATTATCTAAATTATCTTTATTGTATTATAAATTAAATCATTTTGTCTTGTTCATCATTAACATTAAATATTAAACTTCGTTAGATTTTTATTATCTAACTAGTTTTTTTTTCATATTAACTTCGATTTCTGAATGTTTTTGATATCCTATTATTCAAAGAGGGTAATGTTTGCATGAAAAATTTGACTAAAACTCCAATTATTTTAGCTTTGTACTTGAATCCTCGGCCTTCCATATCATTGCTAACATCTTTTATAAGTGAAGGCACATCTAATTTTTGTGTACAGACCTTAGCACATTTTCCACAACCATTACAAAGCCCAGCATACCCTTCTTTAGTAGCACTACCACCTAAATGCATTATATAGTCAAGACCTACTTGATTGTCTTTGAATATATATTTCTGATTATACAATTCAAAGCAAAACGGAATATTAACTCCTGTGGGACATGGCATGCAGTAACCACATCCTGTGCAGTCCAACTTCATTAATTCATTATAAACTTCTTTGACTTCATCGTAAAGTTTAATTTCTTCTTCAGGGATTGAATCTGGTAAAGTCTCGTTTGTAACCTTTATATTCTCCTTAACCTCTTCTATCTTCCCCATTCCTGAAAAAACACAAGCAACTTCCGGATGGTTTAAAACCCATCGTAAAGCCCATTCAGCGGAAGTTCTTTTAATATTTGATTTATTCCAAATTTCCATGGCTTTTTCGGGCACATCCCCAACAAGGATTCCTCCTTTTAAAGGTTCCATTACAAATATGGTTAATCCTTTGGAAACTGCATATTTTAATCCCTCTGTGCCTGCCTGATTAGTCTCATCTAGGAAATTATATTGGATAAGACAAACATCCCAACTGTAAGCATCCACAATTTTCTTAAAAGCATCAATATTGTCATGGAATGAAAATCCTATGTTTTTTATTTTTCCCTCTTTTTTGGCGGATTCTAAAAATTTAAGAATACCTAGTTTTTTAAGCTCAAAAAAGTTGTTCCCAGTTAAACCATGGAGAAGATAATAATCAATACAGTCTGTTTTTAGGTTATCAAGCTGTGTTTCCAGATAGTTTTCCATATCTTCAGTTTTTTTAATATACCATGATGGCATTTTTGTACAGATTTTTACTTTATCCCTATATTCTCCTTGAAGTATTTCTCCCAGAAATGATTCATGTGATCCAGCATTATATATAAATGCAGTATCCATCATGTTTACTCCATGATCTATTGCGTAATATATCTGTTTTTTTGCTTCATCTTTATTTATTCTCCCATTTTTAGTGGGTAATCTCATGGCACCGTATCCAAGTGCCGAAATTTCATCACCATTATTAGTTTTTCTCATCTGCATGTTATCACCCTTGATCGTCATTATCGACCACTTATATAAACCCGTTAATTAATTAATTATTTCACTTTAGAATTTTTTTATAAAAGATTCAATACTTGATGAATAAATATCAATGTGATTGAATGTTCATTCATATAATTGAATGTTCATTCAGTATATATAAGTTTTTTCGTTACAAAAGATTCTGTTAAT
>JACWMK010000044.1 GCA_015661405.1 Methanobacterium sp. | reverse complement strand
TATTTACTCCGTAATTTAGAGAGAAAAGGCTATTGTCAATCACGCACTCATAATAATCAGATTTACTGGAAGAAATTAAATAAATAAAAATATTTTTTTTTATGATGAATTATAAAACCCTTTTTAAATAAATATTAAGTATCATTATTCTTAAATAAAAAATAGAAATCTTATTTTACTATAATATAACCCCGTATTCCGTGAAATAAATATATTTAACCGATTAAAGACTAAGATATGGATTAAAAAGTAATGGAACATCTTATTTATAATATTTTCGGTTTCAATCTAAATAGTAAATAATATTTATGATACCATTAATGCTAATTAATATAAATTCCAATTTTTGAGAGTTTCACTACAAGATTGATTGCAGTAAAAAAAAATAATATTGTAAAAAAGTGAATAATTAAACACCATTTTTTTTTTAAATAAGCCATAATAATCTGCTTAAAATAAAAAATTGTATAAAAATTAAAGGAAAGGATAATTAAATAAGGGAAAATTTGTTAAGGAAAAAAAAAATATTGTATATTAAAAAAAATTTTGGGGTAGGGGGTGTTTTATTGTATGATACACTAGATAAAAAGGAAAATCTGGAAATAGAAGCTGACCCAATGGATATAATTATAAAATCAAAAGAATTATTAGACATGGGCGCCATAAACGAAGAAGAATTCCAACGATTAAAAAATAAATATCTAGACCAAATAATAAAAATATTCATGGAAATCTAAAAAAAAGATCTTTAAATCATATTTATACTCATAAATAGAAATTTAAATAATTAAAAGTTGATGAATTATTTTTTTTATTATTTTATCATAAAAATTTATTTTATTTTCATTATTTTTTTATTTTAAAAACTATAATAAATTTAAGCATTCCCGATCCCTTGGAATAACAATAGTACCCTCCACAGGATCACCCAACTCTAAGCAACAATTAACTAACTTAAAATAACCAATTAAAGCCGCAAGAGCAGCATCCAAAGTATGATCAGTAACCTCACCCCTAATACTAAAGTAACGATTCAAATCCACTTCTAAATCAGTAAAACCTAATATCCTCTGATTAGTACGAGGATGGGTCTCAAAAACATCACTCAAAACTCTCAACTGTTTACCCAATTTCACCCCACGATAAGTAAGCATATTCATACCAGGGAAAGTTAACGGTAAAACACGACCATACTGTCGAATATCACGCTCCGCCTGACGGAAATGACCACCCACCGCACATTCACACTCCCGTTTAAGACAACAACGACCCAATGGCAACGATAAAGGCGCATCAATACCAACTAAAACAGGATCCACCAAACTTACTTCATCTAAAATCTCATAGTTACTAAATAATGTTTCCAAAAATAAATCCCGATTATTTAAAATGCAAATTCCAGTAGGATTCCCCTCCTTACCCGCCAAATCAATACTCATAATCTTCATAATAACATCAAACCTATAAAATATATTTAAAATTCAATATTTTTTTTTATAATACTTTTTTTTAAAAGATAACTCCATTTTCAAGAGTCATTTGTAAATTATATAAGATCAAAAGTAAAAGAAAAACAATACCAAATTATTATAATCTTTTAAAATACTATTTTAATTTATAATACATTTCAAACAAATCAAAAAAATAAAGGTTTAAGTTTTCATGAATAAATTAAGATTTATTATTACTAGTGTAATTTCATTAATCTTTTTTTCAAGTAATTTTATAGTTACAAGAAATCCATTATTCATATTCTTTATTTTATTAGGAATTATGTCTGCTATATTAATACTATTTTTTAATTATTATAATCATAAAGAATATATTAATCTTAAAAAAATTTATATGCTCACCGTACCATTTTTAATACTTCTAGGATTGACATTATTTTAGTAGTGTAATGTATATCGGTTCGAGTATTGTAGGGATCTGCCGCTATTGAATTATTCGATGTATTTATGTTAGATTTCGCAGATGCTTCGATTTCAAATGCAGTTTTATTGCCTGTTTGATTATAACTTGTATTATATGTTATATTTTGTTGAATAGTATTGTTAATCGAGGTATTTGGATTAGCAGCAGTTACCGCGCCAGAGAAAATTAATGCAAAAGCAAATGTTAAAGTTAATAAAGCAATTACATTATGCATTTTTGTTTTCACAATCATTCACATTCTTATACTATTTTTTTTTAAAATATAATTTTTAATATTAAATTAATACTATTTAATCATTTCTTTACTAATAAAAAAAAAGAAGATTCATTAGAACTTTTAAACCATTAAATAACTTAATTATAATAGAATTAATCATAAATAATTCATAAAAAATATATATTTCACAATAAAACCTTAATATCAATTAATATTTTGATTTAATGAATTTAATTATACTTAAAAAAAATCGAATTTAATTTATAAAATAAATCAATTTATCATCTAAATTATCCAAAAGATATCATAAATCGGTAATAATACTATTTTTATCCATTAAACAAGAAAAAAAATAACCATTTATTTAAAAGATTTTCAGCAAATATCCGAACATTCCCAATTTCTTCTCATCAGGATGACTTTATTTTTACAGAATATAAACGCTAATGGTTCATTCATATCTAAATTAAATCCAAGAGGTCTGAATTCCTCGATATTGTTATTATTAATTTCGATATTACTATAAAATAATAATATTTCAATAATTACTGTATATTAATAACATAAAATAGTTTAAATTTAAAACAGACTTCTATAATTGAAATGAGATGAACCACGGGTCAACTAAAAAATTTTTAAATTTTTTACTTATAATAATAAAAAAAAATCAATTTTAATAAGGGTAGATTTACAGGTAAAAAAATTCTATTTTTCCTGAATATCGAAATAAAAATCAGTACAATTTTCAGCCAGAACCCATTAAAGATGAAATAATCTCAAACTTAAAATCTGCAGAGAAATGCAATGAAAGAATAAAAAATTACTTGAAAAAACTGAACCTCAAAGCTTTATTTAACCATATGCTTCGATTTCTGATATTTTTAGTAAAGGGTTCTAGATTTTTAGGATTTAAATTTTTTTTAACATTCAATTTAAAAAAAAATTAAAAAAATAGAAAAATTATTAAAAACTTTAAATTGTCATGAAATCTAGTAAATGGTTATTTCGAGTGGGTTGTCTGCTAAGTCTGTTATTGATCCATAGTGTAATGTTAAGTATAGTAATCCCATTTGCCAAAGCTGATTTAAATGTAATGGTGAGTTTGTTATCAGTGATGTTATAGTTGAATAATATTATGTTTCATTCTATTTTTGAGTATAATATTATAATTTTAGACTGGATAAGTCTAGTATTTGATTTATAAGAGGGTATATCAGAACGATATGATCCAAATGACGGTTTCAAGATAAGGCAAGGTCGAACCGGTCCAGGTTCATGACCTTTTTCCAAGCCATTATAAAGTCGTGCAGTAACTTCTCGGGAGAGTCATCACATGCGTAAACCTCCGCCAATGCCCGGAGTTGGGAGTTTGAACCAAAGATGAGGTCTACACGAGTGCCGGTCCACTTGAGTTCGCCTGTTGTTCGGTCCCGCCCCTCGAACAAATCGTCGTCTTCATCGAATACATTCCATGCTGTTCTCATATCAAGCAAATTCACGAAAAAATCATTTGTGAGTGCTTCGGGCCGTTTAGTGAAGACTCCATGCTGGGATTGACCAAAATTAGCATTCAGGACACGCATACCGCCAATGAGAACCGTCATCTCAGGAACGGTCAATGTCAGCAATTGTGCTTTGTCCACCAACAAATCTTCAGGCCTAAGGGCGTTGTGAGTCTTGTGATAGTTCCGGAAGCCGTCTGTGAACGGTTCTAGCACGGCAAAGGAGTTTACATCAGTCTGCTCTTGCAAGGCGTCCATGCGTCCCGGCGTGAAGGGTACAGTTACAGTATGACCAGCATTTTCCGCAGCCTGCTCAATGCCCGCGCAACCAGCCAAAACGATCAGATCAGCCAATGAGACCTTCTTGCCACCCGATTGGGCTTCGTTAAATTCACTCTGGATACCCTCGAGAATCTCAAGCACTTTGGCTAGCTGGGCCGGTTGGTTGACTTCCCAATCCTTCTGCGGTGCCAAGCGAATGCGGGCACCATTGGCACCACCACGCTTATCGGAACCGCGAAAGGTGGACGCCGAGGCCCATGCGGTCGAAACCAACTCTGACACTGAAAGGCCAGAAGCCAATATCCTACCCTTAAGGATAGTGATGTCTTTATCATCAATTAGATCATGATCGACTGTAGGAATGGGATCCTGCCAGATGAGTTCCTCATCTGGTACCTCCGGACCGAGATAGCGTGTACGCGGGCCCATGTCACGGTGAGTCAGCTTGAACCATGCGCGGGCGAACGTATCCGCAAGTTGATCTGGGTTTTCATAGAAGCGCCTTGAGATCTTTTCGTAGATAGGGTCGAACCGTAAAGAGAGGTCGGTGGTCAACATGCCTGGGTTACGACGTTTTGACGGATCGTGTGGATCCGGTACGGTATCTGCGCCTACTTCACCCTTCGGTTTCCATTGGTATGCACCAGCTGGGCTCTTTGTCAGCTCCCATTCGAAGCTGAATAAGATCCGGAGGAAGTTGTTGTCCCACTTCGTTGGAGTGTTGGTCCAGATAACTTCCGGACCACCGGTAATCGTGTCATTGCCTTTGCCTTTGCCTAATCTGTTTTTCCACCCCAGGCCCTGCTCCTCGATTGGAGCAGCTTCTGGCTCTGGTCCTACATTCTTTGGGTCACCGGCGCCGTGAGTCTTGCCGAAGGCATGACCACCAGCAATGAGAGCCACTGTCTCCTCATCGTTCATCGCCATGCGACTAAAGCTCTCTCGAATATCCCGTGCCGCCGCGATGGGGTCTGGCTTGCCATTCGGGCCTTCCGGGTTCACATAAATCAGGCCCATCTGAACGGCGGCGAGTGGTTTCTCGAGTTCACGATCACCGGTGTAGCGCTTATCATCCAACCACTTTCTCTCGGAACCCCAGTATATATCCTTTGGCGGTTCCCAAATGTCCTCACGTCCTCCACCGAAACCGAAGGTCTTGAAACCCATGGATTCCAGGGCGACATTGCCAGCGAGTATCATCAGATCACCCCAAGAAATCTTCCTGCCGTATTTCTGTTTGATCGGCCAGAGTAGTCGCCGAGCCTTGTCGAGGTTGGCGTTGTCGGGCCAGCTATTGAGAGGTGCAAAGCGTTGAGTGCCGTGGCCACCACCACCGCGGCCATCTCCAGTACGGTAGGTGCCAGCATCGTGCCAAGCCATGCGGATGAACAAAGGACCATAGTGGCCAAAGTCCGCCGGCCACCAATCCTGAGACTTCATCATCGATTCATGGAGATCCTTCTTTAGGGTCTTGAAGTCGAGACTCTTGAATTCTTCAGAGTAGTTGAAACCTTCGCCCATTGGATTGGACTTCGAGCAATGTTGGCGCAGGATGTCGAGATTTAACTGGTTCGGCCACCAGTCAATATTCGTCGTGCCACCATTAGCATTTTGTTTATTATTTTCATCCATTATTTTCACGCTCTTTTTTTTTAATTCATTATTTTAAATTTTATAAAAAACTGTGAATATTGTGTTTTAGGGCTACACTAAATAATTTTATTATAGTAATTTTACAATAATATTATAGTATAATTACCATAAATTTTTATGGATTAAAATAATTCATTATAAAAGTAATAAAAATCATTTTTAAATAAATTTAAAGAAAAGAAATTAAAAAAAATCTAAAAGTTTTTAATTCATATATAAGACTTTCAGCAAATAATCGTGCATTCTCTAAGTCTTTCTCATCCGGATGGTCTTTATTTTTACCGAATATAAATTCTAATGGTCCATTCACATCTAAATTAAATCCAAGGGGTCTGAATTCCCCATAACAAGTGAATTCACCAATTATTTTTACAACTCTTTTCATTCAACTTCTCTTTAATGAGATTATGGTACCTTTCCCGATAATTACCGGAAGTTGAAAAAAAATGAATACATTCTTATCCAACCGGGGCATGTTTTCTATATATTTGATTAAGGTTTTATGATGATTATAATTATAGATACCCGACCCGAAACCTATTAAGTCATACTCGCCTAATTCATCTTATTTTGCATCTTCAACTTTAACTAGTTTTGCTTTCATGGTTTCAGCTATGTTTTTTGCGATTTTTTCAGTGCTTAAATGATGATACGATTTATAAATAATTAGCGTTTCATATGAATCATCTAACTAAAAAATTTATTTAATATAAAATTTTTTTAATGCTTTTAATATTTTTTGAGATGTTTGAGATATAATCCATTCTTTTAAAACTTTTGATGCTGTGCCATTATTACCTAGTTGATATACTGCTATACTAACCGGTGGAAATTTTAAGGGAGTAAAGGGTTCATTAATAAGTTTTTCAAGAGATTCCATGTTATTCATTCCCACTGTAATATGAGGTATGAAGTTTTCGCCACTATGATCAGGAATAAAATTCTCAACATAATCAAATGTAGCTTTATTAATAACTGGATTTTCTTCAGAAGTCACATAAGCTGCAGCGGTACCTTTATTTACCATATAAGGTTTAAGAGCATCTATTAAATTTGATTGAAAATTAAGGAGAATCTCTATTGGTGAAATAATAATAAATGCTATACCAGCTGAGTCACTAGAAGCCATGTATCCTATTTTAACTGCTGTTAATTGTAATGAAGTCACATTTTCAGATGTAATAATTTTTTCAACAGCATTATAAACTTTTCCTAAGTCTTTTGTCCTCACATAGCATTGTAAAATACTGATATGAGGAATATGAGATTCATCAAGCTTAAATCCAAGAGGATATTCCTCCACTAATTGTTTATTAATTTCTAAAGCTTTTTTAACAATGATTTCGTCAAGTTTGAGCAATATATCAATTGCAGTTAATTCTGGATTATTATTCATTTTATCTAGAAAATTTCCTTCCAATAATTTTTCATACTTACAATAATATAATTTTTATCTCTTGCAATGGATAATATTTTCTCTGCTCCATTAATATAAGCATATTCACGTTCTTCATCATCGTGCTTTATAAATAATCTAAATTTAGCAGATTCCAACATTTCAATATCCACATCACCATTACCAACAGCAAAAACTGGTAAGCGTCCAGTTCGGGAGTAAATATGTTCAACTTTCCCAGGACCCAATGCAATACCTCCAAGAACTTTATCATTCCTCTTTAAAGTACCGTTATGATATTCATAACCAGCAGCTGAACCAATTACATTCTCTTTAAATATTCCCCATGATTTCTCTGATATTATTCGCATGAAATCATTTCCACCACCTGAACATACAAAGACTCGGTATTCGTAATCTTTTAACAATTCAAAAAGTTCAAGCATCGGCTTGTAAACTAGATCAGTGAAGTTTGATGCATATTTTTCAGGTTTAACAGTCGCGAAAAACTTTAATACTTCTGCTTCAAATTCATCGGGAGTAATTCCAGACCACTCATGTGCCATCGCATATTCTAGAGATTTAATAGCTTCCGGGTCTTGTTCACGAGCCTTTCTGAAAAACGTTTCATCTCTCATGAGAATAGCTTTATAAGGCTGTTTATCAACTAAACTAGGATCCTTTTGAGCTGTTTTAACGAAAGCTCTGGATATGAAATTAGGTTGAACAGGCATTGGTTTTTCAGCCCATAGTGTACCATCGTTATCAAACGTTGCAATACGATCCTCAGGTTTAATATAATTAGGACCATCTCCAATGGATGAGTTTAAAAAATCTAGGATAGATTCTTTTACAGATCCATCATTCCAACTTTTAAGTTTATCAATATTTAAAATAAAGACATTCCCCCTAAACTTTAAGCATAAAAATTAGAACTTAAAATGATAAAAATTTATTTTTTTTTAATTTTTATAAAAATAATTTTAATTAATCTACAAATTAAATTTATGGGGGAAACAGAATTTAGGATGTTAAAAAATTAATAATAGATAAAAATCTAATATAATATAATGATTTAATAAAAATTTGGAGGAGTGATTATTTTATGAAAGATGAAGTATTTTACAGTAAAGGCATGAAACATGTTAAAGAAGACTATCCAGATCTTTATAAAGAGAATGTTAGTTTAAATGAAGTTGCATTCAGTGGAAAAGTTCTTGACTATAAAACACAGAAACTCATAGCTTTAGGAATAACTGCAGCAAATTCGGATAGTAGGGCAGTTAAAAATCAGATAAAAAGTACCATGAAAGAATTCAAAGTTACTAAAGATGAAATAGTAGATGTTTTAAGAGTTGTATTATTAATAGCAGGTAAACCCGCCTTCATGAACGCAATAAACATTTTATATGAGTTAACAGAAAAATAAACCTTACAATTTGTTAATTAAGCACTTACATTCACTTCAAAATCAATCTACATACTCTTATTTTTTTTTTATTATTTTTTTTTTAATCTTCAGTTTATGAATCTTAAAAATTTATAGACCATTTAGTCAAACCAGTAAGTATATATTATAAAAAAATTGTATAAACATTCATTTTTTTTATAATCACAAATTTAAATTATCTACGGTTGATAAAAATTTATTCAAACGTTTCTTCTGGGTTTCTAATGTATCATATCCATAAGATTCATATATCATAGCAGGTATTCCATTCTCAATAATGGGAATAGTTATATACGCGGGACTAGAAGGGCACGGTGGATCATATGATTCTAAATCTGGGACCTTATTTATTACTTGATTCATTAATTCACGGCTTTTACTATCGTTTGTTGGTACATTAAGGAACCAACCTACTGAATAACCATCATTAGCTCCGTAATTAGAGTGAATATCTAATGTTAACATATAATTATTATTGACAATATCTGGTACTATAAATTTATTAGCCAGTAATTGTCCATTCATACGGCCTTTTTCAAATTCGAAAATATCTTCAGTCACATTCACCCGGTAAATAAAATAACAATATTTTAAATTTTTACTATTGTTTTCAATAAAATGTATAGCCATATTATGAACATGGTACTCTAAGGGATGCACTCCAATAATAATTGCTATCTTTATTGGAGAACTAATATTACCCAGTGGACCAATCTTTACTACATCACCATAAGTAGTGTCGCCTAATAATTGATCAGACAGATTCATTGACATCGTATCCTATAATTTTTAATCTATACTTAATAATATATTTTATTGAATTGATTGACATTAGAACATTGAATTCGAGGAATAAAGAAATTAAAAGATTAATTAAAACAACAGAATATAAATAATGTGTTAATTTTTTACAACTTTTTAAAGGAATTGAATAAATAATTATACATTTTTTTTAATGAATAACTTTTTTTATTTAATAAGACACACTTCCAATTCCAATATAAATGAAAAAACTTTACATTACATAATTATTAACAATTCATTTTAAAAATTTAATAATATAAATTTTAAATTCATTTAAAAAAATATTGGTTAAATACTATTATAATTGTATACTAAATATCCTATTACAATGAACTATACAATGAATTACCAGTAGGATACTTCACATTAGATAAAAAAGGTATCATACAAAATGTGAATAAGAAAGGTGCCGAACTCCTAGGATTAAAGGAAGAAAAGATTATAAATTTATGGTTTGGCGTATTTGTTCCTCAATATGATAGGCGTGAATTCCATAAACACTTCACTAACACCACTGATAAACACGTTACACAAGAGTTTGAATATAAAATTAAAACAAGATATAAAAAGTTTTTACAGTCAAATTTAAAATCAAATCCATTTACCATGATAACAATGAAAATTACCAATTAATAATAGAAGACATCACTGACCGTAAAAATGCTGAAAAAGAACTGGAAAATATTTTAGAGGAATTAAAACGTTCCAACCGGGAATTGGAGCAGTTTGCTTATGTTTCATCACACTACCTGCAAGAACCCTACGTATGGTAACCAGTTTCACCCAATTGTTAAAAAGATGTTATAAAAATCAACTTGACACAGATGCTGATGAATATATTGATTTTATAGTTGAAGGTACTCATCGTATGAAATATTTAATCGATGACTTTTTAACATTTTCACGAGTTTTTAATTAAACTAAGGATTTTGAGAACTTTGACTTAGAAATCGTATTAAGTGATGTTCTATCAAATTTATACTTATCCATAACGGAAAGTAATGCTATTATAACTCATGATACATTTCCCACTATTATGGTGGATAAATCTCAGATGGGGCAGGTTTTCCAGAATTTAATAGCATAATGCCATAAAATTCCACGGACCAAAACCGCCAAAAATCCATATATCCTCTCAGAAAGACTGGAATGAATGGAAATTTGCCGTGTCTGATAATGGCATAGGAATTGCCCCTTAATATCAAAAACAAATCTTTGAAATATTTAAATGTTTACACACTCGAAATGAATACCCCGGTTCAGGCATAGGACTATCTATAAGTGAAAAAATCATAAAACGACATAGTGGACATATCTGGGTGGAATCAGAACTCTAGAAAGGTTCAACCTTCTACTTCACCATCCCTATAACATAAATAATTATTATAATATTTTATAAATTGATTGTTTCGAATTCTTATTATTGGTGATAAAATTTTTATTCAATTAAGTACAAATAATTTTGTAACTATATTAGTTTAAAATTTTTTTATTTTAGGAATTTAATTTTATGACAAAGAATAGTAAAAGTAATCAACTTCGAGATAAGGCCGAAGAAATATTACGCGAAAATAAATCCGATTTGCCTTCATTTAATAGTTTTTCTGAATTAGTTCATGAGCTCCAAACGCACCAGATTGAACTGGAAATGCAAAACCAAGAATTGCATAAAACAAGTTTAGATTTAGAAAAGGAAAAGTTGAAATATTATAATCTTTATGAATTTGCACCGGTCGCATATTTCTCATTAGACGAAATGGAAATAATTAAAGATGTAAATCATGCAGGAACAGTTCTTTTAGGCATTGAGAAAACGGAACAAATTAACAGTGCATTCATTAGATTTATGAATTCTGAATCTCGAAGAACTTTCTATAAACATTTAGAAAAAGTTAAAAATACAGGCACTGGGCAATGTGAATTAGTAATCAACAAAAAAGATGGAACACCAGTTTATGCTAATTTAGAAACTGTTCTTATCCAAAACAATGGAGAAAAAGAATTTAGGATAACTGTAAATGACATTACTAAACGGGTAAATGCTGAAGAAGCTTTAAAAAAGAAGGAAGTTCAGTATTTAACTTTGTTTAATTCTATTGATGAAGGTTTTTGTACTGTTGAAGTGATTTTTGATGCTGATGATAATCCCGTAGATTACCGTTTTTTAGAGGTTAATCCAGCTTTTGAGGGGCAAACTGGATTGATTGATGCGGAGGGTGAACTGATGCGTGATCTTGCTCCGGATCATGAGGAGTATTGGTTTCAAATTTATGGTAAAATAGCTTTAACTGGTAAACCTTTACGCTTTGTAAAAGAAGCAAAAGCATTGAACAGGTGGTTTGATGTTTATGCATTTAAGATTGGTGATCCAGAAGGTCATGAAGTTGCTATTTTATTCAATGATATCACTAAACGTAAAAAGATTGAAGATGATTTAAAAGAAAGTGAGGAAAGATATTCTTTAACTGTTGAGTCTGTTAATGAAGGGGTTTGGGAATGGAATGTTCCGACAGGTGAGGCATATTTCAGCCCCACTTATTATAAAATATTGGGATATGATGATGAAGAGTTCCCTGCTTCCTATGAATCTTTCAGATCCCTGATACATCCTGATGATGTTGATAGTTTTGAAAAAGAATTACAACATCATATAGATAATGCTGAAGGATACTCTCTTGAGCTACGGTTGAAAACTAAGGATAGAAAATGGCGCTGGATTCAAACTAATGGAAAGGTCGTAGAAATTAATGAGGATGGGAACCCCTTAAGGATGTTGGGCACACATACTGACATCACAGATCGTAAACAAGCTGATGAACAATTGAAAAGAACTATGGAGGAGTTAAAACGCTCCAATATGGAACTGGAGCAGTTTGCTTATGTAGCATCCCACGACCTGCAAGAACCATTAAGAATGGTGTCAAGCTTCACCCAACTATTGGAGAAGCAATATAAGGATAAACTTGATGAACACGCTTTGGATTACATCAATTATGCTGTAGACGGTGCTAAACGTATGCAGTTATTAATCAACGACCTTTTATCTTACTCCCGTGTTAATAGTAAGGGAGGTAAATTTGAGGAGGTTGATTTAGAGAAGGTTTTAGATGAGACTTTATCTAACTTAGAATTAACTATAGAAGAGAATCAAGCATTCATCACCCGAGAATCTTTACCAAAAATTAATGCAAATTACAGGCAAATGATACAGTTATTTCAGAATCTCATAGGCAACGCCCTGAAATACCGCAGCAAAGAAACACCGCAAATACAAATATCTACCCAAAAAGAAGATAAGCAATGGATATTCAGTGTAGAGGACAATGGTATAGGCATCGATCCCAAATATGCTGATCGCATATTTATGATCTTCAAACGCTTACATACAAACGAAGAATATGAAGGAACAGGCATAGGATTGGCCATAACCAAAAGAATAATAGAACGCCACGGCGGAAATATCTGGGTTGAATCTGAAACAGGGAAAGGCTCAACATTCTACTTTACTATACCCATAAATAATAAAAAATAATCACATTTTTTTCAATCTTTTATTATATGGTGAGTATTCGTATAAATTAAATAATTCAGGGAACTATTTTTTTTTTAGCTATGGATAAATATTTAAATTCCATTTCTTTAATAAAAAAAAAATGGAAATACCCTACTCAAATATTAAATGGGTGAGAACTTGAATTTAGGTACACCACATTTAGGGCATCTCCAAGTGTCAGGCAAATCTTCAAATGCCATGCCCGGCGGAGTGTTAGTACGGGGCTCACCTACCTCCGGATCGTAGATATAGTTGCATATACGGCATTTATATTTTCGCAAAGTTTGGACCTCCTATTCATAATGAAAAAATTGTATGAAAACTAATAGCTACTATAGCTAATGATATAATTTATATATAATAAAAAAATGTTGGTAGTAAAAAAAAATCTATAATATCATCGATACGTTTCTAACTATAATTTTCTATTTTCTAGAAATAATTATGAATTAATAATATAAAATGAAAATTACTGAAAATTATAAGTAACACTAAAAAATATTTTTCAAACCAATTGGTATTATGGGATTTTTATAGTATTAAATATTGTTTTAGAAGTTTTTTATCTCTTACTAAAGTTAAGTTCTCCATGTAAATAAAAAAATTTTATTTGAGGATTTAGGAATATTTATTTTGGTTTCCATTCATGAATCCATGGGGGCATGTCACTTTCTTTGTCGAGTGATTCCTTAATAAGGTTTTGAAGAGCAGAAGCACAAGATCGAAGAAGTTCAATTGAATTAGTATTATTTTCCATCCTTTTAATAGATTCTGTAAATAATGATTCAGCTTGATCTTTTTCCTCAGCTGTTAGCAACACAGGTTTATTTTTACGACTTGTAATATCAAAGAAAAAAGTCATACACTCTTCATGAAGCTCTTTATTACTTATATTCTTAATTTTATCTCCATATATCAAAAATTAACACATCCATATTATTTACAAATCTAATTAAGTCTATTTTTTACACTTTTCATTAAATTAGTTAGGAAAATTAATTTAATTGTTTATAGATTATTTATGACGACAATATTATAATTTATAGTTTTCTTCATTATAAAATTTCTTATATCTTCGTTCAATTTATGGTTAATCAATCGATATTTAATAAGAAGAAATAAAAAAATATTACTATTTATTATTGAATAAATAACTATTTTTTAAACATAAAATTTGATTCAAATAAATTACATATATGTTAACCGATGAAAAAAAATGTTAATAAAAATAGGGAAAATTGTAACTATTAACATATCACATAGATTATAATGTGAGTATTAATATTCATTATTAATTAATAGAAAATTTTTTTTCTCAAATTAAAAATACATTAAGTAAGGGAAAAAAATGTCTGATTATAAGATTTTAATTGTTGAGGACGAGTTTATAGAGGCTATGAGTTTTGAACAGTCATTAAAATCTTTCGGCTATGATGTAGTAAACATTGCTTCAACAGGAGAAGAAGCATTGGAGAATGTGTCAAATCATAAACCTGATTTAATTTTGATGGACATTTTTTTGAAGGGTGAAATGGATGGAATTGAAGCCGCAGCCCAAATTAAAAAGAATTTTGATATACCAATTGTATATCTTACCGCACACCTAGAAGAAATAGAGGTTAAACGTGCCAAACTAACATCACCTTATGGTTACATTATAAAACCCGTTAACAAAACTGATTTAAAGAACATCATTGAGCTAACGCTTTATAAACACCAATTGGAAAGTAAATTAAAAAATAGTGAGGCTAAGTATTGTAGTATTTTAGAAAATGTTTTGGATGCCTATATCCGGACTGATACAGAAGGGCGAATTATCATGGCAAGCCCATCTGCTGCTCGCATGTACAGATTTGATTCAATAAAAGAGATGATAGGTAGTTCTGCCTTTTCATTATACAAATATCCAGAAGATAGACAAAAACTACTGGAAGAATTAGAAAAAGATGGTAAAGCGAAAAATGAGGAAGGTACAAGCCTGAGAAAAGATGGCACGACTTTTTGGGTGTCAACTAATGCTCAATATTATTATGATAAAAAAGGCAGAATCCAGGGTACTGAAGCATTCATCCGGGACATCAACGAAAGCAAAAATACAAAGGAAAGAATAAACAAACTATACAGGCTTTATGCTACATTAAGTCAAATTAACCAGTTAGTAATGCGAATTAAAGATAGGAAAAAATTATTCAAAACTATATGTGAGATTTGTATAGAGTATGGGAAATTCGAAATGGCTTGGATAGGTTTAATCGACCACGAATCGGGAAATATCAAACCAATAGCATATAGCGGACATGAAGATGGTTATTTAGAAAATATTTCTATTAATATTAGGGATAGTCCTTCTTTGGATAAACCATCTGTTAGGGTCATTAACGAAGGTAAATTCAGTGTCGCTGAGGATTTAGAGAATGATTTGGATCGTGAATGGCGTGAAGAAGCTCTTAAAAGAAATTATCGATCTTTAGCATCAATTCCCCTTAAATTAAAGAAAGAAGTAATTGGGATTCTCAACATTTATTCTTCTAATCCTGATTTCTTCAAAGAAGATGAAATAAATTTAGTTAAAGAAATGGGATTAGACATATCTTTAGCCCTAGATTCAATCGAAACAAGAAATGAACAAGAATTAATGAAAAAAGATTTAAAAGAAAGTGATGAGCGATATTCTTTAACTGTTGAAGCAGTTAATGAAGGGTTTTGGGACTGGAATGTACTTACCGGTGAAGCCTATTTCAATCCTATCTATTATAATATGTTAGGATATGATGATGGGGAGTTTCCAGCTTCCTATGAATCATTCAGATCCCTGATACACCCTGATGATGTTGAGGGTTTTGAAAAAGAATTACAACATCATATTGATAATGCTGAAGGATACTCTATAGAGGTTCGTTTGAAAACTAAGGATGATAAATGGTGTTGGATTCTTAGTAGAGGACAGGTTGTAGAAACCGGCGAAGATGGTAAACTCCTAAGAATGGTAGGTACACACACCGACATAACAGACCGAAAAATAGCCGAAAATGTGTTGAAGGAATCAGAGCAAAGATTATCAGAGATAATAGAATTCTTACCTGATGCTACCTTCGCCATAGATAATCAGGGCAAAGTGATTTCATGGAATCATGCCATTGAAGAGATGACTGGAGTAAAAGCAGATAATATTTTAGGAAAAGGAAATTATGAATATGCATTACCTTTTTATGGAATAAGGAGACCGATGCTTATTGACTTAGTATTAAAATCTGAACCAGAACTTGAAGAGAAATATAGTTTGGTTAAAAAAGTGGGAAAACATCTATTAGGTGAAGTGGATGTTAATTTTAATGGAAAAAATCATAGTCTTTGGGCTAAGGCGGTTCCCTTATATAATCGCAATGGTAAATATAACGGTGCCATTGAATCTATTCGTGATATAACTGATTGTAAAAAAGCTGAAGATGCTCTAAGTAAAAGTGAAGAACGTTTCAGGGCTGTTGCAGAATCCGCTGTGGATGCTATTGTTACTACAGATTTAAATGGAGTAATATTGTTTTGTAATTATAGTTTAGGAATTATTTTCGGATATTCCAAAGAAGAAATAATTGGTAAAAATTTAACGGTTCTGATGCCGGATAGATTTAAAAAAGATTATCTAATTGAATTAGAGAGGTTTAAAGTTTCTGGAGAACATCGTCGAGTGGGTAAAACATTAAAAACACTAGGATTAAGAAACGATGGAAAAGAATTTCCCTTTGAAATGTCGCTATCCGCTTGGAAAACTGGAAAAGAATCATATTTCACATCTATTATAAGAGACATTACAGAACGCAAACAAATGGAAGATAAACTTTATCAAGTATCTAAAGAATGGGAACGTACTTTTAATGCTGTGCCTGATTTAATCACCATAATTGATAATGATTATCATATTTCTCGAGTGAATAATGCAATGGCAGAGAGTTTAGGTGTTGAACCAGAAGCATGTATAGGTTTGATTTGTTATGAAGCCGTGCACGGTTCTAATGAACCGCATATTTTATGCCCTCATCGAAAGTTATTAGAAGATGGATTAGAGCATACCATGGAAATTCATGAAGAACGTTTGGGTGGTGATTTTATAGTAAGTGTATCTCCATTATATGATGATGAAGGAAATTTAATGGGCAGTGTTCATGTAGCTCGGAACATTAACCCCCTTAAAAATGTGGAAAAAGATCTTAGAATATCTATTCACCAGAAAGATTTGTTAATTAAGGAAATCCATCATCGGGTTAAAAATAATCTGCAGATTATTTCCAGTTTATTATATTTACAAGAAGATTATGTTAAAGAAGATTTTAAAGCGGTAAATGTTTTACAAGAGAGCCAAAACCGTGTGTCATCCATGGCCTTACTTCATGAAATGCTTTACCAATCGGAAGATCTCAGTCAAATAAACTTCTCAGAATACATAAAAAACTTGGTTTCAAAATTATTTAACTCTTACAGTATAAAAAATAATATTACACCTATAATAAATGTTGATAATATTTGTCTTAATATGGAAACTGCAGTTCCATGTGGATTAATCATCAGTGAACTGGTATCTAACAGCTTGAAATATGCATACCCCGATGATAGTAATGGTGAATTAATTATATCCCTCCAATATCTTAAAAATGAATTGGAACTCATTATCAGCGATGATGGTGTAGGTTTTCCTGAAAACCTTGACTTTAGAAATATAAAATCATCATTAGGTCTTAAACTTGTGAATTCGCTAGTTAAACAATTAGATGGATCAATAGAACTTGGCAGAAGCCGAGGAGCAAAATTCAAAATTAAATTTAAAGAATTGAAATACAAACAAAGAATATGATTCTATTATCTTATTTTCAGGAAAATAAAGGTAGTTTAAATGGTTAATGTAGTATAGATTAATTAATGATTTATCCTAAAAAATTAATTTAATAATATTTTTATTTATACACTCGTAAATCTTTTAGTTTTTTTCATTTCACATAAAAATTGATAGTAATAAATTTAAGAGCATTTTTATAGTTGAATCAACAGAGTTCCAATTAAATTATGAATATTATAAAATAGAGATCATTTATTATTAATTAAATTGATCTCCTATTTCACTTTATGAAATTTTTTAAAGCAAATTAAAAATTTGATTTATGCTAAATTTTTTGGGGGATATGTGGATTTAAAAAAAAAAGAAGTTGAGTTGTGATGGGAGAGGAACTTAAAGTTCTTATATTGGAAGATGTACAGTATGATGCTGAATTGATGGAATATGAAATGCGTCGTGAAGATATAAAATTTTTATCTAAGCGAGTAGAAACAGAAAAAGATTTCATTAGAGAACTTAATGAGTTAAAACCAGATGTGATATTGGCTGATCATTCACTACCTCATTTTGATGGTCTTTCAGCATTGGAAATCACTAAGAATAGATCTTCACATACTCCTTTTATTTTTGTCAGCGGTAAAATAGGAAATGAATTCGCAGTAGATATGCTAAAGAATGGTGCAAAAGACTACGTTTTTAAGAATAATCTCACAAAATTGGTACCATCAATTAAGAGAGCCATCACAGAACGTGATGAATTAGAAGAACTTAAAAATAGTAGAAATCAGCTTCAAAAAGCGTTAGATGAAAAAGAGATGCTTCTTAAAGAAATTCATCATCGTGTTAAAAATAATTTGATGATTATATCTAATCTTCTCGAACTTCAATCTTATTATATCAAGGATAAAGCAAATTAAATGTATTTAGGGATAGTAAAACACGCGCTGATTCAATGGCCATGATTCATGAAAAACTTTATCAATCAACTGACCTTAAAAAGATTGATTTCGGGGAATACATCCATTCACTGGCACTTGATATATTTAATACTTATATTATCGCTCCCGATCGAATAAAGCTGATTATCAATGTTGAAAACATCATGTTAGACATTAATACAGCAATTCCTCTTGGTTTAATAATTAACGAATTATTAACAAATAGTTTGAAATATGCATTTCCAGAAAATAAAAAAGGCATAATCACTATAATATTCAATAAGACTGATAATGAATTCACATTAATAATTAAAGATAATGGAATAGGACTTAAACCGGGTATTGACTTTAGAAATACTGATTCTTTAGGATTAGAACTTGTATATAATTTAACTCGTCAAATTGATGGTAATGTGGAACTTGTTTATGAGGATGGGTCAGAATTCAGAATTATTTTCAAAGAAAGAATATAAAGGAATTATTTGAAATGTCTGGTGAAAGAATACTGGTAGTTGAAGATGAGAGCATTATGGCTATGCTCATTAAACGTAAACTGGAAAATTGGGGTTACAATATTGTTGGTATGGTGGACACTGGTGAAGATGCAGTTAATAAAGCCAAAGAGACGAAACCAGATTTGATATTGATGGATATAGTTATAAAAGGTAGTATTGATGGTATAGAAACAGCTGAAGAAATAAGGAAAACTTTAGATATTCCTATCATATATTTGACAGCATATTCAAATGATGAAGTATTAAAGCGTGCCCGAGAAACTGAACCTTATGGATACCTGATTAAACCTTTCAGAGAAGGCGAAGTTAATGCAAATATTGAAATGGCTGTATATAAACATAATTCAGAAAAGAAAAAACAATTTGAACTAAAAAATAAAGTTTTCACAGACTTTTACGAACTGGTTCAAACATCCTTAAAAAACTGTGCTGATCAATCAGATGAAGAAATTCAAGAAATGCTTTTGAATATTTTTTACAAACGGATAGAAAATGATATACCGAGTTTTGATGATCAAATAGCTAAATTAGGATTAAATTATGAATTTGATAAGCCAGAAGTGATATTTGATGCTTATCTTGCTTGGATGTCTGATTTACTCTCCAGCTTTGGTATTATGAGTGAAATTGATTTTAATGAACAAGGATACTATATTGAGGTTTTAAACTGCCCTTGGAAAAAGGAAGCTAAAAAGAATCATATATTCTGCTTTAATTGTCAAGCAATATTAAATTATAGCTTAAACTGGACAGATATCAATGGTAAGCTGGATTTAAATGAAACTATGGTGGAAGAATCACCTTTTTGTGTCTTTAGATTGTATTAAACCTCAAATTTATTTTTGTTAAATTTTTTTTTAATAAAAAAAAATTCTAATAATAATGTAATTTTATTGTTTTTTTAAATTACTATTAAATAATTATAAAACATTTATAAGTAATAATATTAAAATA